>JAFUJY010000316.1 GCA_017467985.1 Bacillota bacterium | reverse complement strand
TTTTGGGCTATCCTATGATGCCTTGGGGACTACCAGGTGGCTTCCCAAACGGTTAGTTTGGATTTTATGATGCAGCTTCAGCAGATTATAGCCCATGCTTAAAAGATGCCATTCTACTGTTACATTTTTTTGACCGCGCATCATAAATCGTCTAAAGTTCATATCCTGCTTTATCATCGCAAATACGCCTTCCGCCTGAATCGACCGATTAATTCGAAGAAGAATCCCTTCCTCTGTGCAGATCTTCTTCTCCATTTCGTCTCGTTGCTTTACGAAATATTTGGATACATTCAGACGTTTAGGACGATCTTCCAACGGAACCGAATCGTTTTTTCTTTGTCGTATACATTTTTCTTTTACAGGACAGTTTTGGCATTCTGCGCATTCATATACTGTTATTTTTCGCGGAAAACCGGTTTCGGATCGTTTGATTCTTTCAGATACCGCTTTTAGTTTCTTGCCCTGAGCACACGTGTACTCATCCACCTCAGCATCATATGCCATATTTTCTCTGCGTCCTATATCTGTTTTATATTTTCGCTTCTTTTTCTGTTCATGATCGGAGGGCTTTACAAACAAGGAAAGCTGTTCACATTCTTCTGCATAATGATAGTTTTCCTCACTTTCATAACCGGAATCGACTACAACTCGTTTTATCGGATGTTTTTGGCACAGTTTTTTCATGAAAGGAATAAATGTTTTGGTATCTGTTCGGTCTGCGCTGATATAGTTTCCTATGATATACTCGCTGACCGTTGCTACATTTACATTATATCCCGGTTTTAACTGGCCGTTTTTCATGTAATCCTCTTTCATATGCATAAATGTTGCATCATGGTCCGTCTTGCAGTAACTATTTCGTTCTCCGCAGATGTGAATGTCATGATTGTATCTTTTTAATCGTTCCAGCCAGCTGTTGATGGTTTCAATCCCTCGCTGCAGATTGGTTTTACGGCGTCCTTTTCCATATACAAACACAATCTGTTGTTTTTCTTTTTGGGCGTATAATTTTTTACGCAGTTTCTTTAACCATTGAAACGTAATCTCGCCCGGAAGATGAATTTTGCATTCTGCTTTTTCAAGAAGTTCCGGCAGCTGGGCAGCAATCTTTTCACACAGTTTTGCCTGATTCTTAGTAACCGCAGTTTTCCAGACAAAACTATATTTGTTGGCATTCGCTTCAATTTTTGTGCCGTCGATGAATACTGCTGATTTTTCGAAGGATATCTCTCCATGTTTTACCAGAATACTAACCATCTGATCCAGAAGATCTTCTGCTGCGCTCGGCAGATGTTCGCTGCGAAAACGGGCAATCGTGTTATGGTCTGGTGCTTTTTTGCCTTCTAATAAATACATGAAGTTAATATTTTCACGGCAGGCACGCTCGATTTCTCTGGAACTGTATATGCCGCGTACACAGGCGTATAGCACTACTTTGAATAACAGACGCGGTGAGTACTCGATTCTCCCCAGTCGGGAGTAGGTCGCTGTCAAATTTCTATAATTCAACTCCTCCAAGACAACGTTGAGTAATCTCACTGGTTCGTCAGACGGGATAATTTTTTCTAAGTTTATTGGTAAGCAGACTTGATATCCAGTCCCGTATGCTGTATAATCTACTTGTGTATGGTTTTTGTTCACACCATAATTATACACAAGCGCCCGGCTCTTGTACAGAGCCGGGCGTTAAAATTTTGGGGAACTATTTTTCACTCTTTAGTGAGACAGCCCCTAATTATTTATTCTGCTTTTTTCGGATCCGGATAATCCACACCCTTGGTATCCACCGTTACCTTCTCCATCATATCACCGATGGAGATGTTTTTTACCACATCCATCCCGCTGATGACCTTGCCAAACGTAGCATAGTCTCCATCCAAAGATGGCAGATTGGTCAGGCAAATAAAAAACTGACTGCCAGCGGTATCGTTAGATGTCATCCGTCTTGCCATGGAAATCACACCCGTGGTGTGGGACAGATCATTCTTCACGCCATTGTTGGTAAATTCACCCACAATGCTGTATCCCGGACCACCGGCACCGGTACCTGTAGGGTCTCCCCCCTGCACCAGCAACCCAGGCTCCACTCTATGGAAAATAATGCCATCATAATAGCCCTGTTCCACCAAAGAAATAAAATTATTGACCGTATTGGGGGCCACATCGGGATACAACTCAATCGTAAACTCTCCACCACTGGCCATCTTGACCGTTACAACGGGATTGTCCCCGTTTGCTCCGCCCTGACTACCGCCATCGCCGCAGCCCACCAGCATTACAGCCATTAAACAGGCCAAAATCATCGTCATCCACTTCTTCATCCTATGCTCTCCTCGTTTCTCTCTATCTTGCCCTTTAGGGCAAAAATATTATAACACAGGAGTCTTCATCGCGCAACCCATTGTTTCTTAGGATTTTGTAAAGATTTTATATTGTAATTTGGCCTGCATCGTGGTAAAATGCACATAAAGGGGTGATTATATATGGAAGAATCTCTACTGCAATATTTTTATACACTTCCCAAGGAGTCCGCATTTTCCTCTCCTGCAGATATTCATATTTCTTGGGCCGGCCATCGCGCCTGCACGCCCTCCCACAATATCGGTCCCCGTGTTCTGGACACCTATAAGCTGGTGGTTGTACTTTCCGGCAAGGGCTATTTGGAGCAGGATAACCACCCTGCTATCCCCATTACTGCCGGCGACATGTTTTTTATCTTCCCCCATCACCTGCATCATTATTGGGCCGATCCCCAGGACCCATGGGAAATCATGTGGGTGGCCTTTAACTCCACCCTTTGCCCCCGTTTTCTCCACAGTATCCATATTTCCAACGATCACTATGTGCTGAAGGGCATTCTGAACGACTCCATCCAACGAGGCATGTACCAGATCATCAACGCCCTGGGAGATGACGAGGATCATTATCGTTTTTGTGCCATCGGCGCACTGTACACTTTGTTCTACAAGATTGATTTTGCCCTGCGTACCAAGGAGACCGCCCAGCCTCTGCCTGAGGAGTCCATCTCCGCAAAAATCGCAGCCTTCATCGAGCAAAACTTCTATCTGTCTATTGATATGGATACCATCTGTCAGCATGTCAGCTACAGCCGTTCCTACATTTCCCGTCTTTTTAAGAGCGACATAGGCATGACGGTTTCAGAATATATCCAGCATGTGCGCATTCGTAACGCCCAGGCCCTGCTGCGGGAGACAACACTGTCGGTTCAAGAGGTTTCCTATTCCGTGGGTGTGGATGACCCTCTGTATTTTTCCAAGATGTTTCGCAAGATCGCCGGGATGTCTCCCCGAGACTATCGTAATCTAGCTAAAAAAGAACAGCCTTCAGGTTAACCTGAAGGCTGTATTTCATTAACTTCTAATTTGTCCATCACCCATGATTTTATACTTGGTGGTGGTCAGAGCCACCAGGCCCATGGGTCCACGAGCATGAAGTTTTTGGGTGCTGATACCAATCTCCGCCCCAAAACCAAACTCAAACCCATCGGTAAATCTGGTGGATGCATTCACATATACACAAGCTGCATCCACCTGCTGCTGGAACTGCTCCGCAGCCTGCATATCTTTGGTAATAATTGCCTCAGAATGCTTGGTATTATAGCGGTTGATATGCTCGATGGCTTCGTCAATGCCGGTCACCGTCTTGATGGAAAGAATCATATCCAGATACTCGGTTCCCCAGTCCTCATCCACAGCCGGGATCGCCTGGGGAATCAGACGGCACACCATCTCATCACCATGGATCTCCACGCCGGCTGCCAGTAAATCCTGACAAATGGCCGGGATGGCCTGCTCTGCAATCTTTTCGTGAATCACCAGAGACTCGCAGGCATTACACACACCCGTGCGTTGGGTCTTGGCATTGTGAATGATCTTTACCGCCAAGTCCACATCTGCTGCTTGGTCCACACAAATATGACAATTACCGCTGCCGGTTTCAATAACCGGAACGGTACTGTTCTCCACCACAGTACGAATCAGGCCCGCGCCCCCTCGTGGGATCAGTACATCAATATACTGACGCAAACGCATCATGGCCGCCGCACTCTCTCGGGAAGTGTCCTCCACCAACTGGATGGCATCTTCCGGTGCGCCCTGAGAAGCTAATGCCTCCCGCAGCACTTTGGTAATGGCCATATTCGAATGAATGGCATCGCTGCCGCCCCGCAGGATCACCGCATTGCCCGTCTTAAAACACAGGGCAAAGGCATCCGCTGTTACATTGGGCCGGGACTCATAAATAATCCCGATAACACCAATAGGCACCCGCTCCTGGCGCAGCTGCAGACCGTTGGGACGCACAGTTTCCAGCACCGCCTCCCCCACCGGGTCCGGCAGATCTGCCACCTGGCAGATACCTTCCGCCATGGCTTCAATTCTGGGCACCGTCAAACGAAGACGATCCACCAAGGATGCTTTCATCCCCTTGGCCTCTGCTGCCGCAATATCCTGAAGGTTGGCCGCTAAGATCTCCTCCCCGGACTCCACCAGGGCCTGAGCCGCCGCCCGCAGGCAGGCATTCTTTTTCTCCGTATTAAATACAATCAGACGGCGGGACGCTGTCTGCGCCCGCTGCCCAATCTCCTCAAAATAACTGGACATACTCTTCCTCCGGCTGCTCACACGCCTCAATATTCTGGGCATACAAAACAGGAGCTGTTCCCTTGTAGGCCTCCATATATTCGCACTGCACCTTAGCAGTCACCCGCACCCAGGACTTTGCCTTTAACTTGTCAGCCTTGCTGCTCTTACACAGGAAGCCTGCCAGCTGTACATCTTCTGCGCAGCAGGTCATCACACCTCGTGCCGGCACAAAATATCCTGAAGGGAAGCTTCTTTCCCGATATACCATGCCCACAAACTTCACAATTTTACCTTCGTAGCGCTCCGGATGCTCCAACGCATGCATATACCACATACCAAAAGCTTCATCCGGAATCTCAATCACGGACTGATTGATATCAAAAGGCAAAATCGCCTCCATATCGCCCTTTACTTCGATCATCTCACCGTCCGCACGCTCAAAGCTCAGCATGGCCTGGCGATTGATCATCTTCATATTGCGCCAATAGGTATCCAGCGGCATGTCCTCAGTACAGCGATTAAACACAATCAAATCCGAATAGGACACGTTATTCACCATCATCTGACGCATATTGTTAAAATACAGCTCGTAAGTCTGGGCATCCACCGCCGTCAAAATCTGGGACAACGCCCAACGGGCCGGCAGTTCCATGGTAAAAAGCTGGTCCATAGTCCAGGTACCATTGTACTCAATGATGACCATCTCCGGCTTTTCCCGTTTATTCAGCTTCGCCAGGAAACCATAAGTCAAATCCTCCGGTTCCTCCACCACAGCCATCACCGTATTGGTGCGGCGCAGCAGTTCCTCAGAATATTCTGCCTCACCCTGCTCGCAGACCACCAGTAAGATCTTATTTCCCTCGGTAAACTCTTCGTCGGACAGCAGTTCCTTAATCATCGTGGTTTTGCCGCCTTCCAGCATACCGGTCATAACAAACAACGGAATGGGCTGTTCTCTAAAAGGCATCATTTTGTCGCCTCCGTAATCACGGCCTCCGCCTTATCCGGATTTGCGCATACAACAATAATAACATACTTACCATACTGCTGGGACACTGCATTGTCTACTTTCTTGGCTTCTTCAGGAGCATAATTCTCGTAAGATGCCTTCAGTTCAGCCAAGTGATCATCTGCCAGCTCATACAGCTTCTTAGCCGCAGCTTCGTCGGTTCCCTGCAAGATCAAAATCTCAGCAGCAGTGGCGCCGATACAAGTATAATAGGCAGCATCTGCCACATCTGCCTCCTCAGCACCATACATTTTGATGGCGCGGCTGGCCTTCATGGCTTCCATATTACTGCTGATATTCTCTTCGAATGCACCACTGGCCTTAATCTGCTCTGCCAGCTCTGTAATATTCAGCTCCTTGGTCTTGCCACCGCCGCAGGCGCTGGTCAGCATCAATAGTGCACACAGGAAAATCATCAATACCTTTTTCATAATAAGCATCCTTTCTTTTTATCCCACTGCATGGGTCTTTAAATAATCAATCCACTGATACATTACATCCGTACCGAAGTGAACACCGTCAGGTGTAACATCTCCGGGCAAAACGCCGTCGCTGTTGGCAATCGCATCCCATACATGCAGATACACCCAGCCATTGCGGTCGGCCATAGCCTTAATCTCCACATTAAAGCGGTTTACATTATAGTTGTTAATGGAATCCCCCTGGGATGAACGCCATGCACTCACCGGCAGAACCGACTGCACATAAATAATGGCACCGGGACAGCAATCTGTAATCATCCAGATCAAGTCCTCATATTCATCCATGAAGAAATCAAGATCATATCCCAGTTCGTTCAAACCAAACATGATATAGACCTTATTATAAGTCTCCCAGGACAGAACTTCCCGCAGGGTGTAGCCCTCCCAGAAAGCATCTGTCTGGGCATCCAGCACATTCAAACCTGTGGAATAGTATCCCTCTGTAATGTCGCCCATGTCCGTATACCAGAAGATACCTTCTGTCTGAGAATGTCCGATAAATACCGCATCAGAGAAATAATCATCACCCACGGTCATCCAGCCCTCTTCACTCACCGTCGGTCCTGCAGCGGAAGACTCTTCCACATAGCTCTCTTCCTCGGAACTCTCCTCGATATAACTATCTTCTTCGGAACTTTCCTCGATGTAAGACTCTTCTTCAGAGCTCTCTTCTACATAGCTTTCTTCTTCAGAACTTTCTTCTACAGAACTCTCCTCAGCGTAGCTTTCCTCCTCGGAAGACTCCTGTAGCGAGCTCTCCTCCACAGAGCTTTCTTCCAGAGAGCTGATTTCAATTACTGAAGATTCCTCCGGCTTAGAGACTTCCTTCTCCGAACTCTCTTCTTTACTAACCTCCGGAATGCTAATCACCTGCTGACTGCTTTCCTCTGCCGTGCGGCCGGAAGTTTCCTTTCCCCCTGTCCAGGTTTTAATTAAATTTATACCTAAAATCAAGACGACGATGCAAATACCCAGCATCAAACCACATTCAACAATGTTATTTCTGAGCTGCTTCTTCGTCAGTCGCTTTTTCCCCATGTATGGCCCCGCCTTTATATGCTTCATTTACGGAACAATTCCGCCAACTTTTCTTCTTCCAGATTGCTGCCGATCACACAAACGCGGCCGCTTACTTCTGCGCTGCCATGGCGCAGTTCTGCCTCGCCGGGCACATAGTCAAAGTGGATCCATCCACCATTTACATCCGCCACATAGCCCTTGGCACGCAAAATAATACCATACTGGCTGCCATCCAACCATTCCAAAGCATCCGCAATCTCTTCTTCGGTATACTTACGGGCAGTTTCAAAACCCCAGCTGGTAAACACTTCATCCGCATGATGATGGTGATGACCGTGACAACCACAGGTACACTCCTCATCGTGGTCATGATGGTGATGATGATGCTCATGGTCGTGGTCGTGATCGTGACCGCAGCAGCACTCCTCGTCATGGTCATGATGGTGATGATGATGCTCATGATCGTGACCACAGCAGCACTCCTCGTCATGGTCATGATGGTGATGATGATGCTCATGATCGTGACCGCAGCAGCACTCCTCGTCATGGTCATGATGGTGATGATGATGATCGTGACCGCAGCAGCACTCCTCATCGTGGTCATGATGATGGTGGTGATGCTCATGAATCTCATGGGCTTCCTCCATCAGCTCCGCCTCCAATGTAGAACCTTCGCTCATAGCCTTCAGAATCTGCTCACCGGCCAGCTCGTCCCAAGGCGTTGTAATGATCATAGCCTTGTCATTGTGCTCCTTCAGCATCTTAACACACTCCTGAATCTTCTCTTCAGAAGCCTTCTGGGTACGACTCAATACGATGGTGCCTGCACTCTCGATCTGGTTATTATAAAACTCGCCAAAGTTCTTCATGTACATCTTACACTTGGATACATCGGCAACCGTCACGCTGCCGCCCAGTTGCACGCCGTCCATCTTGTCTGCAATTCCACGAACCGCCTGAATTACATCGGACAGCTTGCCCACGCCGGAAGGCTCGATTAATACGCGATCAGGCTGATACTGATCCAGTACTTCCTGCAGAGCCTTACCAAAGTCACCCACCAGTGTGCAACAAATACAGCCGGAATTCATCTCGGTAATCTGCACACCGGCCTCCTTCAAGAAACCGCCGTCAATACCGATTTCACCAAACTCATTCTCAATCAGCACAACCTTCTCCCCCTGAAGCCCTTCCTTCAGAAGCTTCTTGATCAGCGTCGTCTTACCTGCGCCCAAAAAACCGGAAATCACATCAATCGTTGTCTTCATTTTCATTCTCCTCCATTATTATATATTAGCCATTCAAACTTTATCACAGATATAGTACTTGCAATCATACCATATTTATTATATAATAAATTTAGCCAAAGTAAAGACATTTTTTCATTGAAATC
>JAFUJY010000315.1 GCA_017467985.1 Bacillota bacterium | reverse complement strand
GAATGTATTCTGGGGATCGAGATGGCCGGAAGCGCCTATGCCTATCGGGATTAGTACAGTATAGCGGGTCTGGGCACATATCTGATTGTGGAGCGAACCTATGAAGATATCGGTGCTAAAGTGATTCTGAGTGCGGAGGCTCTCGATGAAATGCGGCGAAACATGGTGGAAAGAACCACGTCCTTTAGCATTTACTGTGAAGACAAAGCTGCGATGAAAGAATACCTGGCAAAGGGGTTACCGGCAGAGCTGGAGGGTCAGATGTTGGTGGAGGTCCGCGACCGCAATGGGGATGCCTGGGCCAGCTATGAGGCTGCGGCCACCATGAAGGCGGATGCCCGGCTGATCGTGACGATGACCATTATCCTGCTGGCGATGGTGATGCTGTATTTGCTGCAGCGTTCCTGCGTACAGCAACGTATGGGTATGATGGCGGTATATCGTTTGCTGGGTATTCCGAGGCGCAAATTGGTGCTGATTTTCGGTATGGAAAGTGTGCTGCTGTCGTTGAGCAGTGCAGTACCGGCTGCGGCAGTGACTTGGGGTGTGGTGCAGATTCTGAATAGTCTGCCGTCGTTGGAGTTCTCCATGGTGCTGCCCTGGACGGCGGCGGGGAGCGTGGCCTTGGCCATTATGCTGTATTACTTGATTGTATCGCTGTTGCCCACAGGGCGGCTGCTGAGACTGCCGCCGGCACAACTGGCTGGAAAATATGATATGTAAAAAAGAAGATATTAGTGGGCAAAAGGTATTTTGCCCACTAACTATGATACGGCTTGCTGCTTGCTGCGCACTCCCGCAAGCCTAAAACACTCATAATCCGCTCATTTTTCTTCGAAAAATGGCTGCTTATTCGTGTTTTGCGGGTCAAAAAAGAAGGGACACTTCTCAGAGAAATTTGAGAAGTGTCCCTTTTTGGATGTTCATATTCAGATCAGGTATTCTTCATAACCACCATTTCAACACAATCAGCTACATGCTCACAAGCATCGGCGCAGTCTTCCATGCAGTCGTAGATCTCGCGCCAGGAGATGATCTCCAGAATGTCGGTGCTGTGCTGACGGATCTTAAGAGTAGCCTCCAGATACAGTTTGTCGCACTCTTCCTCGCAGTGATTCAGCTCAACGATCAATTGATGCAAAGTCGCGGGCTTCTTAAAGTTAACAAACTCTACCAGAACCTTCTGCAGCAGGGAGCAGCACTCCACCAGCTTGTCAGCAAAGACCAAAGCTTCAGGAGTCACGGTGGTGATCTGGTCCACATAGAAACGCTCTAATACTTCTTCGATGCGGTCGGTAACCTCGTCCAAATTCTGGCTGATGAGAGCCAGGTCCTCCCGGTCTACAGGGGTAACAAAGGCCTTAGCCAGGGCAGCGGTCATCTCATGCTTTTTGGTATCGCCGGCATGCTCGTATTCATGCATCTGCTTCAACATAGCCTGGATGTTAGAGGGATCATAATTGGTAATAGAATCTTTCAGATAATTGGCAGCCTTACAGGAATAATCGGCAGCCTGTACAAAATTTTCAAAATAAAAACGATCTGCTTTTGCCATGATAATATGTCCTTTCGATTAGAATAGCCACATGAACAGCTTGGTCATTAAGAATCCGATGAGGCCGCAGCCGGGGAAGGTGAGAATCCAGGTCATAACCATCTCTTTTACAACGCCAAAGTTGATGGCGGAGAGACGATTCACAGCACCCACACCCATGATGGAAGTGGTCTTAGCGTGGGTGGTAGAAACCGGAATGCCAAACAGCGAACTGAACAGCAGAGAGATGGAAGCTGCGATATCAGCGGAGAAGCCTTGATATTTTTCCAGCTTTACCATGTCCATACCTACGGACTTAATAATCTTCTTGCCACCAATAGAGGTGCCTAAGCCCATAATAATGGAGCAAGTCAACATCAGCCAAATGGGCATCTGCACAGCAGTTTCAGTACTTTGACCATTCAGCAGGAAGATGCACAGCAGGATAACACCCATGAACTTCTGACCATCTTGAGCACCGTGCATGAAACTCATGCAGGCAGCGCCGAAGATCTGCGCACCTCGAAAAATCTTCTCAGTATAACGGCGTTCTACCCGACGGAACAGTAAAACAACAATCTTGCATACAATCCAGCCCAGAGCAAAGCCCAGAATCACGGAAATGACCAGTCCGTACAGAACCTTGACCCATTCATTGCCGTTGACGCCCTCCAGTCCACCATGCACTGCAATAGCACCACCGGTCAAACCGGCAATCAAAGCATGACTCTCACTGGTAGGGATGCCAAAGTACCAGGCCAGTGTGGCCCAAACTACAATGGCGAAAAGGGCACCGCTCAGAGCAACAATCGCTTCGTGAGAATTGGAACCGAAGTCCACCATTTTGGTAATGGTCTCAGCAACAGTGGCGTTGACCATACTCATAAGAAAAACGCCTAAAAAATTGAATACTGCAGCCATCAAAATCGCAGCACGGGCGCTCATGCAGCGGGTTACCACACAGGTGGCGATGGCATTGGGAGCATCTGTCCAACCGTTGACCAGGATTACACCAAAGGTCAAAAGCACTGCCATAAGCAGCAGGGGATTGGAGGAGACGGCATCCCAAAAATACTGGAACGATAGATCCATAAAATTACCTCCGGTAATAGATTGGATATGTATATTATACAGGGTAATGGGGAATTTTGTCAAGAGGTGTTGCAAGTTGTTTCATTTTATGGTATATTGTTGGCAAGTGAGGGTCAGTTTTCCAAAGTTTGCAGATATGCATAGGAGGATTGGATTATGGGAGATATAGCTAGAAGTATAAAAATCAAGTGGGAAAATAGTGTGTTACATCGAGTATATGACATGAAGGATGACCGGGGAAAAGGTCGTTTTTGCTGGATGGTGTCGGGAATATTAGCCAGTGTAACCGGACAGATGACCGGCGGCTTGTTTTTGACCAGTTTCCTGTTGTTATACGATCTGGACAAATCTCGAATTGGTATTTTAATTTTCATTCCTTATATGGCAAGTATGCTCAACATTTTTTCGCCGGCACTGCTGGAGCGGTTTAAGAAGCGTCGGGGGTTGCTGATAGGGATGAAGCTTGCCTATTATATTATTAATATTCTGGGGATTACGCTGCTGCCCTCGGTGATTCAGGGGTCCCAGGGGCGTATTATCGGATTTGTAATATTAACGTTGGCGGCGAACGTGGTGAATCAGTTGGCTAGTTCCGGATGGGCCGCATGGCAGGCCTCCTTTTTGCCGGACAATGTGCGGGTGGACTATTTTCAGCTGACCAATGCCATTCAAAATGCATTTATTTGGGTGATCGCCCTGGGTGTATCGGTATTGGGGGATATGTTCTCTGGAACGGAGCATGAATTGCTGATGCTGACCATTATACGATATGTCGCCTTTATCATAGCCATTGTGGACTGTGTGATTTGGCTGATTCCCAGAGAATTTCCCTATGCATTGAAGGAACGTCCGAAGATCTCCAATGTGTTTGTGCTGCCTTTTAAGAATAAACCCTTCTTCTTAACATTAGTGGTGTTGGCCGTGTATAATTTTGCCTGTCAGCTGCCCAGTGCCACCATCAATGCCTATTTGTTGGAGGATGTGGGAGTAAAATATTCGCTGGTCAGCGGAATCAATGCTACATACTTTCTCTTTTGCTTTGCATTGTCGCCCCTGTGGAAGCAATTTGTCAATAAACATTACTGGTATCGGGCCTTTGCCTTTGAGATGGTGATGGAAGCGGTGACATACCTGATGTATGCATTTGTAACCAGCAACAGTATCTGGTTATATGTGGTGGTGCGTTTGTCCCAGCATATATTGGGCGTGTTGTTGGGCACCATCTCCGGTCCCATCTTCTACGCAGTATTGCCCCAAGAGGACCAAATGAGTTATCTATCATTTAATACGCT
This sequence comes from Bacillota bacterium, assembly GCA_017467985.1. Lineage (GTDB taxonomy): Bacteria > Bacillota > Clostridia > Lachnospirales > Bianqueaceae > Faecimorpha. The sequence continues at coordinate 1,567 of JAFUJY010000315.1, read as the reverse complement.
GTTTATTAATGGTGCGATTTTTGTGAGTATGATGCTGGGAACGGCGCTGGCAGCCATCATGGGAGACTCTGTGATCATGATTGGCGGCATGGGATTTACCAGTACGCAGATATGTTTGTTGGGCTGTGGAGTACTTTTGTTTGCAGACTGTATATTTGCTTTCTGGCTGGGGAAAAAGATTGTGAGAAAGGATGACAGCAATGATTAAGGATAAAAAGGGCAGAACGTGGTTTAAGGGAAACCTTCACACCCACACCACAGTGTCCGATGGAAAATATACGCCGGAGCAGGCTTATGAGCTGTATAAAAGCAAGGGCTATGACTTTATTGCCAGGACGGACCACTGGAAGAGCAGCCTGGGAGACAGTTATGAAGGATTGCTGATTTTGCCCGGGGAAGAGTTCGATGTGGGCAGCAATGCGGGCGAGGGGATTTATCACATTGTGGGTGCGGGTATCGCCCAGGAGCCCAAGCTGGTGCGTGGGGACGGACCTCAGAAGATCATTGATGAAATCCACGCCGCCGGCGGTGTAGCGATTCTGGCCCATCCCGCCTGGAGCCTGAACTCGCCGGAGCAGTTGATGCAGCTGAAGGGTGTGGATATGAGCGAAATTTATAATTCTGTTTCCGGGGTGCCCTTTAACTGTCGGCCCTACAGCGGTTTGATTTTTGATATTATGGCGGCCAAAGGCTGCCTGTGGAAAATGAATGCCGCCGACGATGTGCATTTTTACACGGAGCATGATGCCTGCCGCAGCTATGTACTGGTGCAGGCGGAGGAATGCACCAGGGAGGCCATCGTGAATGCATTGAAAAAGGGTGATTTTTACGCCACCCAGGGGCCGGAGCTGTCTGTAACCTATGTGGATGGCAGGGTGAAAGTGGAGTGCTCGCCGGTGGAAGAGATTGTGTATTATACGGATACCGTGTTTGTCCATCATCGCTGTCAAGTGGGGACGGACCTGACCGAGGACGAATATGTGCCGGCAAGTAAAGACACCTTTGTGCGGGTAGAGGTCAAGGATGCCCAGGGAAGATATGCCTGGGGACAGTATGTGAAGGTATAAAAAGTCATTTTACCCCTTGACAATCCTTCAAAAATCCGCTATATTTATAAGGTATAGCTAAAATGGTCAGAAGAGGAGTACGGGATACCGCTTTTGCAGAGAGAGAGCCGTTTGGTGTGAGGTTCTTAGAGGTCAGGTCTCGGAAGTCGCTTCGGCAGTCATGCGCCAGCCCGGGTGAAGTCACAGTAGTTCGGGACGGGGACGCCACGTTACGGCGGACGAGTATAATATTAAGGTGGTACCGCGGTTTTCGCCCTTATGGGGTTGAAGACCGCTTTTTTATTAAGTTTAGGAGGAATGAACATGGCTAAGGAATTGGCAAGTAAGTACGATCCGAGAGAAGTTGAAGATCGGCTGTATGAAAAGTGGGAAACCAGTGGTTATTTTAAGGCAGGAGAGGATCCGAACAAGGACAATTATTGTATCGTGATTCCCCCTCCGAATGTTACCGGTCAGCTGCACATGGGTCACGCAATGGACGCAACGCTGCAGGATACTCT
>JAFUJY010000314.1 GCA_017467985.1 Bacillota bacterium | reverse complement strand
TTTTGCTTCATCATCACTCACATAAGCGGATATAAATGCCACTCGAACGGTCCCTTCCGGCACTTCTTCCTTGGAAGAACCGCCACAACCGCTCAATACCGAAAACACCATCAGCAGCATCGCTGCCAAAAAACACTGAAACTTTTTCATACTTCATCATCCTTTCCTAAACGATAGTGTATCCATAATCCAAAATCATATTAGTTCCTTTCAGAACAAAAGGAATTATAGTACACTTTTGAACTTTCGTCAACATACGTTAGAAAAGGTTCATGAAATATTCCAAACTAGTTCACAATTAAACCTTTGTGCCGCACTTGGGACAGAACTTGGCCCCCGCCGGCAACGGCTGCCCACACTGAATACAGAACCCACCAGCTGACTGAGTCTGGGTTCTGCCCGGATTCAAAATGCCTCTGGTAGCCGCAGCGTTGATCTGATCCTGGATATCCTTAGGATAACTAAAACTGGACACCTTAAAGTTTGACACCGTCAGACCGATCTTGATCAGCTCCATGTCCAGATCCATACAAATTCCTTCGCCGATGGCCGCGGCGTTATTCTGCAGATGGAACAAATCCTTGCCTTCCTGGGCGATCCATTTCATCAACAACTGATCCAGCATAGAATCCACCCGCAGCTTTACATCATCAATGGTATATACCTGACGCACACCTGCCAGATTATCAATCATGGCCACCAGGTCATCTACTTTCATGACATACGTACCAAAACAACGGATGGGAACCCCTCCGGGCATCCCCTCAAAGGGCACCATGATGGCATTTTTTGTCCCCCAGGTCATGGTAAATTCCTTGCGATTGACAAACAATACTTCCGCCCGCATACCACTGTTAAAGCCAAACTTAAAGCCCTTCAAGGAACTTAACAGGGGAACGATCTGAGAGGAGATCTCATAATCCCCTTCATCCTCAAATATTCCTTCCAGACGGCCATTATTCAGAAACACCGCACTCTGCCCCGGTTTAATGACCAGACGACTTTTTTTACGGATCTCCGAATCCTTCCATTTCCAGAAAATCACATCATCTCTGAACTCTTCCCACTCTACAACGCTTGCAAATTGCTTGCCGAACAGTCCCATAAAATCACCTCTATATTAAAGAAGGGTTCGGACTTCCATCCGAACCCCTACTCTTATTACTTAGTTTACACCCAGCTTAGCCTTCAGAGCAGCCAGCTCATCATCCACGCTTGCAGCAGTGGTGCTGTCATACTTATCCATCAAATCCTCCAGAGGATCAGCAGCCTGAGCGGTCTGCAGCTCTGCCATAGCATTGGCCTTATCCAGCATAGCGTTAGCCTTCTCTTCCATTGCAGCAAACTTGCTCATGGTACCCTTGGCGGTGCTTACGCTCTCACCCAGCTTGTTGATCTTCTCCTGAGTCTTGGCAACAGCGATCTTAGCCTTGATCTGAGTCTTCTTGGACTCCATCTCGATAATCTGTTCATTCAGATGATCAAACATCTGACGCATCTTAGCGGAATTGGCAGCTGCCAGATCATATGCCTGCTGCAGGGCAGCCAGCTCATCAGCCTTGCTGGCCTTCTTCTGCAAAAATACTGCTGCATCACGATCGTTACCAGCCAAAACAGCCTTCTCAGCGTACTTCTGCAGCTTACTTACCTCGGCCTGGCACTCATCCAGCTCACGCTTAGCACGCTGCTCCTCAGCCATAACCCCGGCAGTCTCAGCCTTCACCTCACCCAGGTCAGAGCGAAGATTACGCAGAATCTGATCGATCATCTTCTCCGGATCCTCAAACTTATCCAGCATTGCGTTAATGTTAGAACTCATAATATCCTTAAATCTTGCTAAAATACCCATTGAAACACTTCCTCCTCATTTATTTTTTTCATTATAGCATGTTTCCATGAAAAAAACAATGGTTAAATCAAACTTTTCTGTTCAACTTATCGGTATATGTTACAATTTTAACATGTTTTTTCACCCTTTTCAGTGCGAATTGGACAATCTTGCAAGTTTATAAAATAATTCTTGCATTTTTAGGCTTTTTAGGTTAAAATAAGAAAGGATTTTGAATTTTTGAATCCACCAGTTATGCAAGATAGAGAGTTATGGAGGAGATATATAATGACTGGATATGCTTCTATGGATACTTTGCAGCTGCAGCAGGAGCTCAGTGCTCTGATGCAGGTTTACGAAGACTATCAAAAGATGAAATTAGCTCTGAATATGGCCCGTGGACGCCCTGACAAAGAACAGATGGATCTGGCACAGGGTCTTTTGTCCTGCTTGACTCCTGAAGATATGATTTTGGCCGATGGCTCTGATGTACGTAACTATGGTTTTCTGGAAGGCATTCCGGAAGCTCGTCAGCTGATTGCCGACCTGATGGGACACACTCCCGCCGAGGTTCTGATCTGCGGCAGCTCCAGCCTGAATATCATGTATGATGTCATCGCCCACGCTTTTACCCACGGTATTGATGGCTGCACCCCCTGGGCTAAGCTGGACAATGTGAAATTCCTTTGTCCCGTTCCCGGTTATGACCGTCACTTCGGCATCTCCGAACACTTTGGCTGCGAGATGATTGCCATCCCTATGAATGCAGAAGGTCCGGATATGGATCTGGTAGAACAGTATGTGAACAACGATCCTTCCGTTAAGGGCCTGTGGTCCATTCCCAAGTACTCCAATCCTTCCGGTATCACCTATTCCGATGAAGTGGTTCGCCGTTTTGCCCAGCTGAAGCCCGCAGCTAAGGACTTCCGCATTTTCTGGGATAACGCTTACATCATCCACGATCTTTACGATCACCATGATGTTCTGCTGAACCTCCTGGAAGAATGTAAGAAGTACGGTTCTGAAGATATGGTTTATGAGCTGATGTCTACCTCCAAGGTTTCCTTCGCAGGTGCCGGTATCGCCGCCATCGCTTCTTCCGAGTCCAACATCAAAAAACTAGCAAAACAGTTTGGTGTACAGACCATCGGCTGGAACAAGGTTAACATGCTCTCCCACGTTAAGTTCTTTAAGAACAAAGATGGCGTTCTGGAGCACATGAAGAAGCATGCAGCTCTGCTGCGGCCCAAGTTCGCTGCTGTTCTTGACATTCTGAATGCAGAGGTTTCCGACATCGCCACCTGGCATAATCCCAACGGCGGTTACTTTATTTCCTTCAATGCCATGGAAGGCTGCGCCAAGCGCATCGTCCAGCTGTGTAAGGAAGCCGGCGTTGTCCTGACCGGTGCCGGTGCCACTTACCCCTATGGTAAGGATCCCCAGGACAAAAACATCCGTATCGCCCCCACATCCGTCACCATCGACGAACTGAAGCAGGCAGCTACACTCTTCTGCCTGTGCGTTAAGATCGCCACTGTGGAGAAGATGCTGGAAAAGTAAGAATATTGAAGCCGTCTCCGAGATAGGGACGGCT
>JAFUJY010000313.1 GCA_017467985.1 Bacillota bacterium | reverse complement strand
TATACGCCCATGGAGGCCTTGGTAGATTTCGGCTGAGCAGGCTTCTCTTCAAATTCAAAGATCTTATTATTTTCATCGGTGTTCATAATACCGAAACGGCTGGCTTCTTCCAGAGAAACGTTCAAAACTGCGATTGTACAAGCAGCCTTCTGCTCCTTGTGATACTGCAGCATCTTATGGTAGTCCATCTTATAAATATGGTCACCGGACAGAATTACAACATACTCGGGATCATAGTTGTCGATAAAATGGATATTCTGGTAAATAGCGTTAGCAGTACCCTTATACCACTCACCGGTCTTGCCGCTGTGGTAAGGAGGCAAAATGGAAACGCCACCATAATTACGGTCCAAATCCCAGGGCTGACCATTACCGATATAAGAGTTCAGGTCCAGGGGCATATACTGTGTCAGAACACCCACGGTGTCGATGCCGGAGTTAACACAGTTACTCAGCGGAAAGTCGATAATACGATACTTACCACCGAAGGGTACGGCCGGCTTAGCAACCTTTTTGGTCAAAACACCAAGACGGCTGCCCTGCCCGCCTGCCAGCAGCATTGCAATACACTCTTTTTTAATCTTCATATCCTAACCTCCATACGGGAATTTAATGTAAAACAGAAAAATTCCTCAATTTCGTTATTACTAGCATATCATATTTCCATGATTTTTTCAAGATATTTTATCATCTTTTGTGCATTTTATTATACTTTTAGAACATCGATAGCAGTTCATCCTCGGAGATAATGGGAATTCCCAAAGATTTGGCCTTTTTATTCTTACCGGAAGTACTGTTGATATCATTATTTACAAGATATGCGGTCTTGGCACTTACGGATCCGGACACTTTCCCTCCCCGCTTCTCGATTTCTGCAGCCAAGGCATCTCTGTTTTCGAAATGATTTAACGACCCGGTGATAACGATAGTTTTTTCTGCCAAAGAAGATGTTACTGTAGTTTCTTCACGAACAATGTGTAGATGCTCTAATAAATGCAAAGTCACACGACGGTTCTCTTCATTTTCAAAAAACGCCTGTAAATTTCCGGCACTAATTCCACCAAATCCATCGATGGCAGCAATCTCATCCGCCTTCGCATCCATAATTTTGGCAATATCTCCGTCAAAGTGGTTCACCAACAGCTTGGCATTGGCGGCGCCTACACCCGGAATGCCCAATGCTGCGATAAGACGATATCCCTGTGTCGTTCTGGAAGCTTCAATCGCACTTAACAATTTATCCGCAGACTTTTCACCAAACCCTTCCATCTTGCAAATCTCTTCCCGATGGGTGTGTAGAGTATACAAATCGGAATACTCCTTTAAGAATTCAGCCTCAATGAAACGATCCAACGATGCTTCTGAAACTCCTTCAATATTCATTGCTCCCCGTGAAGTAAAATGAACAAAGGCACGATGAAGCTTTGCTGGGCATGCAGGATTAGAACAGGTTAAAACCTTCGCTTCGTGATTTTGCACCACTTCTGTTGCTGCACCGCAGCGGGGACAAACTTTAGGGATTTCCAAAGTCCCACTTCCGGTCAGATTTTCGCTGATCTGCGGAATAATCATATTGGCTTTATATACTTTCAAACGGTCTCCAATCCCCAGTTTTAACTCTTCGATAATACTCAGATTATGGACCGATGCTCGCTGTACAGTGGTTCCTTCCAACTCCACCGGGTCAAAAATAGCCACAGGATTGATTAGACCCGTGCGGGAGGTTTGCCACTCCACAGACCGCACAACAGTCTGTGCTGTTTCATCCTGCCACTTAAAAGCCATGGAATCTTTAGGGAACTTGGCAGTCCGTCCCAGAGAAACTGAATACTCAATATCATCAAACGTGAGTACCAGACCATCAGAAGGATACTGCTGATCCGCAATCTGTCCGGCGAAGGTTTCGATTTGATTCAGAATATTGCCTTGATCCACCAAGGCCCATTCCACCACATCAAATCCAAGCTGTGCCAGCGCCTTCATCTGTTCACTCTTATATTGATCGGCAAGTCCGCCGTCCTGTGCCACCAGTGTATACACCAGAAAATGCACCCGACGGGATGCGGTGATTTCGCTGTTCAACTGCCGAACGCTGCCACTGCATAAGTTTCGGGGATTCTTGTACTGTTCTTCCGGCGGAAGTTTGCTGTTAATCTCTTCAAAATCTTTATAAGAAATGACCGCCTCTCCACGGACAACCAATCTGCCCTTATAAGGTATATGCAAAGGCACACCTAAAAATGTCCGGGCATTCTCTGTAATCTGCTCGCCTACCTCTCCATTTCCTCGGGTTACAGCCTGGGAAAGCTCCCCATTTTCATAGGTCAGCACCACCGTCAAGCCATCTAACTTCCAGGATAAAATACCCTCATGACTGCCAAGCCATTCTTGCAGAGCCTCACGACTCTTGGTCTTATCCAGGGACAACATGGGCTTTTCGTGCTGAACCTTAGGCAGGGCGGACAATACTTGATACCCCACCTTTTGGGTAGGACTGCCTGCCAATGTAACACCGGTTTCCTGTTCCAAACCCGTCAATTCATCATAAAGGGCATCATATTCATGATCGGACATGATTTCCCGCGCCGCCTGATAATAAGCGCGGGAGGCCTTGTCCAGCAGTTCGATCAGCTCTTTCATACGTTTAAGCTTATTTTCCTGCATTCCTATACCTCCCGTTTTGATTGAAAATTATTCCACTTTTTTTAGACCTGCCAGGCCCGCAATCAACTTTTTGGTGCCAACCCTGGCGAAGTTAACGGTCACCTGACAATCCGCATTCAGCGGCTGAACCTCCTCAATAACGCCCAACCCAAACTTGCGGTGGTTCACGCGATCTCCCACCGGCCATGCCTGTTTTGTATTGGCTGTCAGATCCATTCCGCCAGAACGGCCCATCATGCGCTGTTTTTGCTGCTCCAGACCATCATTGCGGAATTGTTTCACAAACATGCGGTTCTGATCGGGACGACTCTTAGGAATGCCCATATCCTCTCCATCCTCTTTAAAGAACCTGGTGGGCTTCTTAATAGGTGAACCTTTCCGCTCCAATAGCTCATCCGGCAGTTCTTTCATAAAGCGAGACACTTTGGATAATTCCTGCATTCCATGAATCTTTCGGCTGCGAGCATAGGTCATGTATAACTTTTCCTCCGCT
>JAFUJY010000312.1 GCA_017467985.1 Bacillota bacterium | reverse complement strand
TAATCAGACCATTTTCTGCCAACAACTTACGATCACGCAAAACAAGATTACCTACGTCACCAACACCCAGGCCATCCACCAGAATGTCTTCCATTTCCATATGGTCAGTAACTTCACCCTGTACTTTATCCAGTTCAAGAACATCACCAACCGTCATCAAGAAAATATCTTCTTCTGCGTGTCCCATTTCCAAGATCAGGTTCTTATGGGCCTGCAAATGCTTGTATTCACCATGCACCGGAATAAAGTACTTAGGATGCAGCAGACTGTAAACCATCTTCAGCTCTTCCTGAGAAGCATGACCGGATACATGGGTGTTTTCATAAACCACTTCGGCCCCCTTCTTCATCAAATCATTCATAACGCGGGTAACCGTCTTTTCATTACCGGGAACGGGTTTGGAACTGAAAATAACCTTATCCCCTTCCTTAATAGTAACAAAACGATGCTCACCGGCTGCCATACGGGCCAGTGCAGACAAGGGCTCCCCCTGACTGCCCGTGGTAATGATGACAATTTCTTCATCTGGATAATCATTTACATCCCCGATTTCGATGAGAATATCATCCGGAACTTCCAGATAACCAATCTCTCTTGCAGTATTTACCACATTGATCATGCTGCGGCCCATTACCGCAACCTTACGGCCATGGGCAATGGCTGCGTTAATGATCTGCTGTACACGGTCCACATTGGATGCAAATGTAGCTACGATAATACGGCTGTTTTCAGAACGATCAAAAATATCCACCAGTGTCTTACCAACGGTACGCTCTGACATGGTATAACCAGGACGTTCTGCATTGGTACTATCGGACAACATGGCCAGTACATCCTTACGGCCCAGTTCTGCAAAACGCGGCAGATCAATCATACCACCATGGATGGGAGTATAATCCACCTTAAAGTCACCAGTATGCACGATGGTACCCACAGGAGTGGTAATTGCCAGAGCAGATGCATCGCCAATACTATGGTTGGTATGGATAAATTCTGTCTTAAAGCAGCCCAAAGTCACCACATCTCCAGGCTTTACCACAGTCAAACTGTACTTTTTAACATTGCTCTCCTGCATCTTATTGTCCACCAATGCAATGGTCAGTGCGGTACCATATACCGGCACCTGGAACTCCCGCAGAAAATATGGCAGTGCACCGATATGGTCTTCATGACCATGGGTCAATACTACGCCCACAATCTTTTCCTGATTCTGACGCAGATAATCAAAATTAGGGATAATCAGATCGATACCTAACATATCCGTTCCCGGAAAGGCTACACCACAGTCTACAACTAGGATCTGCTCATCACATTCAATTAAAGTCATATTCTGACCAATTTTATCTAAACCGCCAATGGGAATAATCTTAACTTTTTTTCTCTTTCTACCACGTTCAGCCACGATTACACCTCTTCCTCGTATTCGATCTCATACTCATTAGACTCAGCAAAAATATTATAAGCAGCTTCAAACTCTTCATCAGACATTGCGCTGGTAATATAGATCTTCTTTTTACCATCCACTACTTCAAATTCTGCATTTTTCTCATCACATACTTTGAACAGAAAAGTTTCGCTCTCCACAAAACCATCCTCTTCACCATCATCAATGTCATCTTCCTCCACATAGGCTGCCAGCAGCCAATAGGTCTTACCACCTACCTCGCAGCTGTCCAGCATATCAAATTTCCCCTCGGTATCGGTCTCTTCGTCGTACAAAATAACTGTCTTAATCTCGTCCATTTTTTGACCTCCTATTATGATTTATATGCAACCGTTCCACAACGGTCTGCGTCCTGACTTACTTTCCCCTGTGGGCATCCAAATACCCCTGCAAAATATACGCCGCCGCCATTTTATCAATGTACTGCTTGCGCTTTTCACGACTAAAACCCATCTCCAGCAGCGGATGCTCCGCGCCCATGGTGCTCAGGCGCTCGTCCCACAGAAGAATCTCTACCTGATACAGATCCCGTTCCAAACGCTTCTTAAATGCCAGCGTTTTTTCCACACGTTCTCCTTCAGTATTATTCATATTCTTAGGTAACCCTAAAACAATGGTATGCACATCATTCTCCTCAGCCAGCTGGCGAATACGGCGCACAGTCTGCTTCAGATTGACTTCTTCTTCTCTGAAAACCGTCTCCACCGGAGAGGCAATCAACCCTGTGGGGTCACTCATGGCAATCCCCACAGTCTTTGACCCAAAATCCAGACCAATGATTCTCACAGGTTTTCTCCTCCTGAATAGTTGTCCAAATGATTGGCTTCAATAAAAGTTCTGACCAGTTCTTCGATAATTTCGTCCTGGGTCAGCTTTGCCACACGCTTTCTTGCATCCTTGTGGCTGGTAATGTATGTGGGATCATCAGACATGATGTACCCAACAATCTGGTTCACCGGATTATAACCCTTTTCCTGTAAAGCCCGATACACATCAATCAACGCAGAACGAACTGGATTGATCTCTTCTGACAGCACATCAAAATATCTGGTATTTTGATCCATTACACAATCACCCCTGTTAAGTATATTTCGCCGGCCTGCTGCAGACAATCCTGCAGCTGTACCTGTACGATTTGATTTGCCTGCAGTGCATCCTGATCGGATACTTTGACTACCGTTCGAATATAATGATCGGTGTAGCCTTCCCAACCGCCTGCACACGGTCTTTCTAACAATACCTGACGCTGCGAGCCCACAAATTGCCGAGCAAACTTTTCAGACAGCTCCAGCGCATAGGCAATGGCCCGTTCGCTGCGCTCATTTTTGACCTGCTCACTGACCTGAGAAGGTCTTCTGGCTGCCACAGTTCCAGCACGCTTGGAATACTTAAAAACATGCACCTGTGAAAAGCCAACCTTTCCCAAAAAGGCTAAAGATTCTTCAAAATCTTCATCCGTCTCTCCAGGAAAACCTACGATCATATCTGTGGTAATGGCCACAGCCGGCCACTTAGACCGCAGCAGTTCCACCGCCGCCAAATACTCCTGGGGCGTATAGTGACGATTCATGGAACGAAGTGTACGCTCACATCCACTCTGCATGGACAAATGATAGTGGGGACACAGCTTGTCAGCCTCCGCCACCTCTGCCACATATTGCTCCGTAATCAAGCCCGGTTCCAAGGATCCTAGGCGAATTCGCTCCAGTCCCGGAATCTCATTCATGGCAGTAATCAACTGGCCCAAACTACTCTCGGCCTCGGGATCCGTCATTGTCCCTTTACGGCCGTAAGAACTTAAATGAATACCGGTCAAAACCACTTCCCGGTACCCTTTGTCCGCCATCTCCTTAGCCTCATCCAAAGCCTCCCCGGGCTCCTTGCTGACCAAAGGCCCGCGCACATAAGGGATGATGCAATAAGAACAATACTGACGACAGCCATCCTGCACCTTAAGGAATGCCCTGGTATGGCCATCCTCCTGCTGGGATGATTCAAACTCCCCTTCCAGTTCTGGACGGGATGCCATCGCCTCCAGAACCAACTGAGGAATGTTTTCCTTTTCCTGATTACCCACGAAAAAGTCCACCATGCCCTCGGGTAATTCTGCGCTGTCATTTTCAGCATAACAGCCAGCTGCAATAATTAGCGCCGAAGGCGCCAGGCGTCTGGCCCGGTGAAGGATCTGACGGGATTTTTTGGCCGCCATCTGTGTCACCGTACAGGTATTTACCACATATACATCCGCAGGTTCTGTAAATGAAACAATCTGTGCCCCTATTTTTTCGAACCCTTCCCGGATCCTGTCCGTTTCGTAGCTGTTAACCTTACAGCCTAATGTGTACAGTGCCACTCTCATAACGATCCCTCTCCTATTATAATATTATATCTGATTTTTTCATTTTTTACAATGTTTTTTCCAAAAATAATTATTGACATTCTGCCAAAAAAATCTTAAGATAAGATGAACCCATTTGTGAAATATGGGTTGAAATTCCATAAGGAGGCTTTTTCATGAAATCCTTTTATGTTTTACTTAATTCCATTGATAAAGTCAAAAACTTTGTTAACATGGCGGCCACAATCAATGGCGACCTGGATTTGGTGGGCGGTCGTTATATTGTGGATGCCAAGTCCATCATGGGCATTTTCAGCCTTGACCTGAGCCAATCCCTCCGTCTGGATATCCACGACGAAACCCAAGTGGATCGATGCCTGCAGGTAATTGAACCCTATCTAGTTCACCCGGAAAATAAATAATGTTCTTTATAAGAGGCGCACGTCAAGTGCGCCTCTTTTGTTTTTATTCGGACTTTTCTTCCTCAGCCATCGCCAGATGCAGATCTACCAACTGCTTTACATCCACAACAGACGGAGCTTCACTCATTAAGCAGGAGGCATCCTTCACCTTCGGGAATGCAATCACTTCACGAATACTCTCCGCACCGCTCATCAGCATGATCATACGATCCAAACCGAAGGCCAGACCACCATGGGGAGGTGCACCATAAGAGAATGCTTCAACAAAGAAACCAAACTTCTCCAGTGCTTCTTCCATAGAGAATCCCAGCGCCTCAAATACCTTCTCCTGTACATCGCGACGATGGATACGGATACTTCCGCCGCCCATCTCACAACCGTCCAGAACCATGTCATATGCTTTAGCACGAACACGGCCGGGATCAGAGATCAGATACTGCACATCTTCATCATAGGGCATGGTAAAAGGATGATGCATGGCCATGTAACGATTCTCTTCTTCACTATACTCGAACATAGGGAATTCAGTCACCCACAGGAATTCATGACGATCAGGATCAATCAGATCCAGCTGACGGCCCAGGCTCAGACGCACATTGCCCAGGGCATCGCATACAATATTCTTTTTATCTGCACAAAACAGAATCAGGTCGCCCTTTTCAGCACCAGCGGCCTTGGCCAGCTCCTGAATCTTTTCTTCGGTCATAAACTTTGCAATCGGAGACTTTACAGTACCATCTGCCAACAGACCCATCCAGGCCAGACCCTTGGCCTTATACAGCTTAGCAACTTCACCCAGAGCATCAATCTTCTTACGGGGCATATCTGCCTGACCCTTAGCAACTACGCAGCGAACTACACCGCCGGAGGCTGCAGCACCTTCAAATACGCCAAAACCGGAGTCCTTAGCCACTTCGGTCACATCCACAATCTCCATGTCAAAACGCAGATCCGGCTTATCGGAACCATAACGATCCATGGCTTCGTTCCAGGTCATCCGACGCAGAGGCAACTGAATGTTCCAGCCCAGTACATCACCAAACACCTTAGCAATCATGCGCTCGTTTACATCCATTACATCGTCCTCTTCCACAAAGGACAGCTCCATATCGATCTGGGTAAATTCCGGCTGACGGTCTGCACGCAGATCTTCGTCACGGAAGCACCGAGCTACCTGATAATAACGATCCATACCGGAAATCATCAGCAGCTGCTTGTACATCTGAGGAGACTGGGGCAGGGCATAAAAATGACCGGGATGTACACGGCTGGGTACCAGATAGTCTCTGGCACCTTCAGGTGTACTCTTAATCAGCATGGGAGTCTCGATTTCAATGAAGTTTTCCTGATTCAGGAACTCACGAATGGCGGTAACCACCTTGTGACGCAGTACCAGATTATTGGTCATCTTGGGACGGCGCAGGTCCAGATAACGATACTTCAAACGCAGATCCTCACGGGTATCCACTTCGTCCAGAATCTGGAAGGGTGTAGTCTTTGCAGTGGAGAGAATCTTTAATCCTTCCACATTCAGTTCTACTTCACCGGTGGAGAGCTTTTCATTTACAGCACCCTCACGCATCTGTACCTTACCGGTAACAGCAACTACAAACTCAGTACGCAGACTTCCCGCCAGTTCAAACAACTGAGGATCAGCAGTCTCCTGGGACAATACTGCCTGTACCAGCCCCTTACGGTCACGTACATCAATAAAAATCAGACTTCCTTTATTTCTTGCCTTCTGTACCCAACCCATTACGGTAATGGTCTGACCCACATGCTCCGGGCGTACTTCGCCGCAGTACATACTGCGCTTTAATCCGTTCAAAGATTCTTCCATCATGACAACTTCTCTCTCCACTCTTGAATATTTTGGAATGCAACCATTTCATTTTCGCCGGTCTCCATGTTCTTCAGGGCTGCCTGGCCATTTGC
>JAFUJY010000311.1 GCA_017467985.1 Bacillota bacterium | reverse complement strand
GAAAAAGCCTGAAAGCTGGCACCAGGTTCCAGAAAAAGCCTGAAAGCTGGCACCAGGTTCCAGAAAAAGCCTGAAAACCGGCACCAGGTTCCAGGATTAATCTGAAAACTCCTCCTCTTAAGAAAATCTTAATCCCCACCCCCTTGACAAATCCCTACAAATCCTCTATACTATAACTGTGCTAGTACAGTTAATACACTTCATACAGTGTTAGCGAAGGGGGAATGTCTATGGTAATGCTTGATTATCGAGATGCCCGTCCCATTTATAGTCAGATTGTGGACGGCTATAAAGAGCAGATCACTGCCGGCATTCTGGAAAATGGCGAGCAGCTGCCCAGCATTAGGGAACTGGCCAGCCAACTTGCCATCAATCCGAATACGATCCAGCGGGCTTACAGGGAATTAGAAGCCGGTGGATGGATCGCATCCGTTGCAGGAAAGGGCTGCTTTGTGTGTGGAGCACCCCAGCGGAGCTCCCAGGAAATGACGGATCTGCTGGAAACCTTTGACAAAACGGCGGCTGCGCTGTTGTCCTTAGGGGTGACATCGGCCCAGCTGGTGGAACGCATCAAACAAGGAGGGAACTGAGTATGCTTGAACTAAAACATGTTACAAAGACCTTTGGCAGTTTTAAGGCGCTGGATGATCTATGCATGAGCGTGCCCAAGGGGGCGGTTTATGGTCTGGTGGGTCCCAATGGCGCAGGTAAGTCCACGGCCATCCGACATATGTTGGGCGTGTATCGTCCCGACGAGGGGGAAATTACACTGGAGGGTGAGCCGGTTTATGAGAATCCCAAGGCCAAGGCGCGGATCGGGTCCATTCCCGATGACATCTTTTATTTTCCGTCGGCATCATTAGAGGAAATGCGCAAGTATTATAAGGGGATTTATCCTCACTTTGACGACGAGCTGTTCAAGAAACTCTATGAGGTATTCCAGCTGCCGGCCAAGAGTCCCATGCGCCGCTTCTCCAAGGGAATGCAGAAGCAGGCGGCCTTTCATCTGACCATTTGCACCCGTCCGGATGTGATGATTCTGGATGAACCGGTGGACGGGTTGGATCCGGTGATGCGTCGTCAGGTGTGGAGTTTGATTTTATCCGATGTGGCTCAGAGGGAGACCACGGTGGTGATTTCTTCCCACAACCTGCGGGAACTGGAAGATATTTGTGACCATGTGGGGATCATGGATCACGGCAAGATGCTACTGGAACGCAGCCTTGCAGATATGCAGGGCAGTACAGTCAAGCTGCAGATCGTGGGAGATCTGCCGGAGGGGATGACGGTGCTGCATGAGAGTAAGTCCGGCCGCTTGAAGACGGCTGTGGTTAGAGGGTCCGCAGCTGAGGTGGAAGAAAGGGTGAAGCTGGTCAGTCCGTCCTATTACGATGTACTGCCCCTGTCCCTGGAAGAGATCTTCATCTATGAACTGGGAGGTGTAAATTATGAAGTCAAAAACATTGTCCTCTGATTTTACAGTTCTAAAAAAAGATATGCTTCGTTTTGCGCCGGTGTGGGTGCTGTATGGCATCGCCGGGCTGATGATTCTGATGGCTTTGGCAGAGACGGAGAGCGGTTATTGGTTTGCTAAAGACGTGGCAGCGATAGCGGTATCCATGAGCGTTATCAATTTGTTTTACGCCCTGGTCAATGCCCAGGTATTGTTTGGGGATCTTTACAACAGCCGCATGTGCAATGCCCTGCATGCCATGCCCATGCGCAGAGAGCGCTGGTTTACGATCCATATTATTGACGGTATTTTATACAGTCTGATTCCTAATCTGGTGATCATGCTCATGGCGATTCCGCTGCTAGGAAATGGCTGGAGTGCCATCATATGGTGGCTGGCAGCGGCGGAGCTGACCTATTTGTTCTTCTTTGGAATAGCGGTATTCAGCACAATGTGTGCTGGCAATCGCATTGGCATGGGCATTATGTACGGCTTGATCAATTTTATTTCCGTGCTGATTCACTGGATTGTGGTGTCCCTGTATGAACCCATGCTGTACGGCATGATTGTAAGAGAAGACTGGGCCGTGAACTTGTGTCCCACGGTTAAGGTCTTTGATTTCGAGCTGATTGAGGTGGAGCGAATTGGCGAGGCGCCCTTTGCGGATAGTACTTATACTGTCAGTGTGGGGGATGGCTGGTGGTATGTGGGCATCTGCGCAGTGCTGGGCGTGCTGTTTTTGGCAGCGGCATTGATGCTGTATCGCCGCCGTAAGCTGGAGAGCGCCGGTGATTTCCTGGCAGTTCGTCCCGCGGAGCCCATCTTTTTGGTCATGCTGACCACCATGGCGGGTGTAGTATTTATGGAATTCTTTAACCTGCTGGTGGATGAAAAGAATCTGCTGATACTGTTACTGGGCGTGGCAGTTGGCTTCTTTATCGGGCAGATGCTCCTGAAGCGTACCACCAAAGTGTTCCACAAAAAAGTTTTGCTGGGCTTTGGGGTATATGTGGCAGTGTTAGCGGCCACCTTGGTGCTAGTTAGGGTGGATCCCGTTGGTATCACCCGCTGGGTTCCGGGGAGTGACAACGTAAAAAGTGTCACAATCGGCATTGGTAATGGATATTATAGTCGAAATATGCTGGTGCTGG
>JAFUJY010000310.1 GCA_017467985.1 Bacillota bacterium | reverse complement strand
TATCCTGATTTTGCAATCCCTATGGATGGCCGCTGGATATACCTTGAGCACCTGGGAAATCTGGAAGATCCCAAATATGCTCGCGATTGGGCTATAAAAAAACAAAAATATGCTCAGGCAGGCATTCTTGAAGGCAAAAATCTAATCTGTACCCGGGAATACAACGGCTGCCTAAACATGCAGGAAGTCGCCCTGAAATTGATCGAATTCGGAATCATCGACAAATTGTAACAACTGGACGTTTCTCCATCCGGAGAAAGTCCACTCCTGTTGAGGTCCGTCACCAGTAACACCTCGCCAGTCTTTTGCAAATGCCTTGGAAAAGATTGACGAGGTGTTATTTTTTTGTGGATTCCCCGTTAAAATGGTCGTTTTGGGTCGTTAATTAATACCGCCAACGGGGAAATCCCCGTTAAGTTGATCGATTTTGACCGTTAACTGATACTGCCAACGGGGATTTCCCCGTTAAGTTAATTGATTTTGACTGTTAACTGATACCGTCAACGGGGAAATCCCCGTTAAGTTAATTGATTTTGACCGTTAACTAATACCGCCAACGGGGAAATCCCCGTTAAGATGATCGATTTTGACCGTTAGCTAATACCGCCAACGGGGAAATCCCCGTTAAGTTAATTGATTTTGACTGTTAATTGATGCCGTCAACGGGGAAATCCCCGTTAAGTTAATTGATTTTGACCGTTAACTAATACCGCCAACGGGGAAATCCCCGTTGGGGCGATTGATTTTGGCCGTTAATTAATACCGCCAACGGGGAATTTCATCAAAATAATGCTGCAAAGTAAATACCAAGGGTCGCGAATAAGATACCCAATATACAGTTTACCCACAAAATATTAATTAATACCGCCAGTAGAATTCCGAAGCCAAAACAGGCGGCCATGCAGCCCACGGGTTTTAGAGGGAAACAGAATCTTTTCATTTTAGGGCCTTGTTTTTGGCAGCGGTGATGGCCCGTAGCAGGTAAGAGGCGGTATCGGTGGCATTGGAATCCGGTTGGATGGCACTCGGATCGCCGCCGGCGGCCACTTGCTGCTCAATCATGTTACAAGTGGTCATGATTAATGGATAGACACTGGATACATCATCGGGGATCTGATAGGACACAGACTGAATGCCTGCCGAATTCATGATGACCTCTACCGATACGGTCTGGGTACCAAAGGAAACACTGGCAGTATAGAGGCCCGGTTGATAAAGGGCGGCATCCGTTGGTGGTGAAGATTTGCCGGAAAAGAGTGTGACAGCTAAAAGAATTGCGATGAGAACGCCCATTAGGATGACAGCGGCGCGGACAAGTTGGGGCAGCCGCAGAGTGACTACACGAAAAGCCATAAAGATTCCTCCAATAATCTTGCGTTGCCACATTTTATGAGAGAAATTCAAATTTATGTGTTCCTAAACTGTAAAATATGATATAATGTTTATAAGAAGGGAGGCGGAAGTATGCTTTTGAAATTGTTAATCGGTGAGGCTGGATCCGGTAAGACTACACAGATACATAAGGCGTTTTTACAGCGGGCGATGGAGTCTGTGAGTCAGCGCACGATTTTGATTGTGCCTGAGCAGATTACTTTGCTGGAGCAAAAAAGACTGATTGCGGATCATCCTGGAAAAGGTTTGATGGGAGCAGACGTATTAAGCTTTCATCGACTGGCCCACAGAGTATTGGCGGAAAAAGGGGAAAAAGACCTGGTCATTTTGGATGAGGTCGGCAAGAGCATGCTTTTATATCGGTTGGCTCAGGAACTGGCGCCTCAAATGGTTTATTACGGCGGCAGCGTTCACTCCCAAGGATTTTTGCAGCGGCTGAAAAGCTTATTTGGGGAAATGAGCCAGTATGAAGTGACACAAGAGGACCTGGAGAAGGCTGCGGAGAGCGCCGCCGAGGGCAGCAGCCTGAAGATGAAACTGCAGGACTTGTGTTTGATTCGCCAGCATTATGATGAAGAGTTGCTTAAATATGGGGAAATCAGCGAAAAGCTGCTGGACCGCTTAGTGAAGGCCATCCCTGAGTCTGATTTTTTGAAGGATGCCCATATTTATGTGGATGATTTTTATGGGTTTACACCCCAGCAGATGCAGGTGCTGAACGGGCTGATTCATCGTGCAGCCCAGGTGACCATCAGCCTGACACTGCCGGAGCAGGAAGCTAGGCAGGTGGACAAAACAAGGGAAGATGAAAAGGGCGACCTGTTTGATACATCCCGCAAGACATTAAGCATGCTGCTGGATACTGCCCGTGCTACGCGGGTCCCGGTGCAGCCCCTTTATACACATTATGACCGCAAGGATTGCCTGTCCCATACAGCCCGGGAGTTCTTTAAGATTCCGCCTAAGGCTTGGCTGGGAGAAAAGAATAATATTGAGCTGTACGCCGCCACCGGATGTCGGGAAGAAGTACGGCGGATGTTTGAAAAAATCGTATACTTAGTGCGGGAAAAGGGTTATGAATATCGTCAGATCGGCGTGGCCTTGGGGGATATTGCAGCATACCAGGGACTGATTCGCCAGTATGCAGAAGAATTTAATATTCCCATATTTATGGATGAGACCAGCAATGTCATGGCCCATCCCTTTGTGCGCATGATTCGTTCCCTGCTGCAGATGCTGCGCAGCCGCTGCAGTTACGATACGTTATTCTCCTTTTTGAAAAGTGGATTTACGCCCTTTAGCCGGGAACAGTTGGATACGCTGGATAACTTGGCTTTGGAGCGGGGCTGGCGGGATTTAACAGGGCGACCCAGGCCATGAAGGAGTGTGCTGCGGGCAGTGCCAATGAAGAAGCCATTTTATTATATGTGGAGCGATTGGGACAGTTCTGGGAGATGAATAACGACCAAACGGCCCAGGAATGGTGTCGCCATCTGCAGTGGTTTTTGGAGGCCACGGGCGCAGAATATCTGTTGGAAAAACAGGCCAAGCGCCTGCGCAGTGATGGATTTTTCCTCCAGGAGGCCCAGTGCAGCCAGATCTATACAAAAGTGATGCAGGTGTTGGAGCGCATTGCAGAGATGATGCCGGATACGGTGATGAATGTGGAAGGCTTTCATGGTATTTTGTCAGCCGGTTTGATGGAGATTAAGCTGGGCATGCTGCCGCCGGCGCTGGATCAGGTGACGGTGGGCGACATGGATCGGTCCCGTTTTCATAATCTGAAGGCACTGTTTATTCTGGGCTTCGGGGAAGGGAGTTTCCCGAAGGTGACCCAGGACCAGGGCTTGTTATTGGAAAAAGAGCGAGGGGAGCTGGCAGCCCATATTCAGTTGGCGCCGGATGGTCTGCGACAGCTATATGACCAGCAATTTAGACTATATATTTTGTTGTCGGCGGCGACGGAGCTCTTATATGTGAGTTATGATGCCAGTCCGGAAAAGGGAGAGGCCAAGAGCCCGTCCTTATATTGGAGTCGATTTTTGCAGATTCTGGGGCGCCCCGCAGAATCCTCACAGGACATACTGACCCAGGCGGAGCCGGAGTTCCAGCAGTGGTGCGAAAGTGAAGAAAAGGATGCGCAGCTGCAAAAATGGTTCCAGCGACACGGTTATAGTGAACGAATCAGTCGATTGCGGGAGGCTGGTCGATTAGAAGAAGAAAGCATTTCACCGGAAATGGCGGCGAAAATCTGGCAGCCGGAAAGCTGGGAGCTGTCGGTGACTCGAATGGAACAATATGCTCGCTGCCCCTACGCCCATTTCTTACGATATGGGCTGAGTTTGCAGGAGCGCAAGCTGTTCCAGGCCAGTTTTGCGGATGACGGCCGGATTCTCCATGGTATCCTGGAGGGGGCGGGACTGTTGCTGCAGCAATTCTATGACAAGAACACAGATGCTGCCACCATTCAAAAGCTGATCGAAGAGCTATTCAAAGAAAATGAAGCTAGTTACGAACAGTACCAGGATAACAGCCGTTATCGTTATTACTGGCGTAAACTCCAGAAGACGGCGATGCGGGCCCTGGCCAGCCTGAAGAGTCAGGTGGAGGCGGGAAGTTTCCGACCGGAATATTTTGAATGGGGCTTTGGCAGTGGAAAGGGTAAGAGTCTGCCGCCCATGGAGATTCCTCTGAGCAGTGGCCAAAAACTGCGCATGAGTGGGATCATCGACCGGGTGGATGTGCTGCAGGAGGACGGAGTCACCTATGTACGAATTATCGACTACAAATCGGGCAGTACGGAGTTTTCCGAGTCAGACATTGAGGATGGTGTGAGCCTGCAGCTGCCGGTATATATGGAAGCGGTAACGGAGGGGTTGCGAGCCCAGGGACGGACCGTAAAGCCGGCGGGCATGTTCTATTTCCACCTGACACCTCAGATTCAAAAGGTGGATAAACCCATGAGTGAGGAAGAAGCGGAGGAAAAGGCCAAGAAGGGTGCCCGGCTCTCCGGCGTGGCAGTAAATGATCCTGCAGTGCTGGATGGGATGGCCAAAGACCCCCAGCAGC
This sequence comes from Bacillota bacterium, assembly GCA_017467985.1. Lineage (GTDB taxonomy): Bacteria > Bacillota > Clostridia > Lachnospirales > Bianqueaceae > Faecimorpha. The sequence goes on along the minus strand of JAFUJY010000310.1, from coordinate 5,848 downwards.
TGCAAAATATTTTGCCTGTGCGGATGACCAAATCAGGAAAGGTACACGGAAGTGATGTTTCAAAGCTGCGAACGGCCCAGGAACTCGCTAATCTTAGCCAGTACACGGCGGGAAAAATCGCACAGCTGGCAGAAGAGGAGTTGTCGGGCTGCATTCGGCAGTATCCCTATCGCAAGGATTCTTACAGCGTTTGCTCCTATTGTGTATATCGGGAGGCTTGTTCCTTTGATATTCGTCAGGAAGGGGCCCTGGAACGTTGGGCGGTGAAGCGCCGCAAAGATGAATTCTGGAAGCAGATTCAGGAGGTAGCCTTAGATGATGGAAATAGCCAATCTTAAACTGCGGGAAGTAACAGAACAATTAGAAGAGCAGACTTTGTCCCAATTTGCGGCAAAAAGCAGTCAGTCCAAGGGCCGTAAGCGGGAAGAAGAAAAATGCGACATGCGTACGGACTATCAGCGGGACCGGGATCGTATTCTGCACAGCAAGGCCTTTCGCCGCATGATGCACAAGACCCAGGTCTTCATCCAGCCGGAGGGTGACCATTATCGGACCCGTCTGACCCATACTCTGGAAGTTTCCCAGATTGCCCGTACCATCAGCCGGGCCCTGCGCTTAAATGAGGACTTGACCGAGGCCATTGCCCTGGGCCACGACTTGGGGCATACTCCCTTTGGTCATGCCGGCGAGCGGGTGCTTGACCGCAAGATGCCCGGCGGCTTTTCCCATGCCAAGCAGAGCATCCGTGTGGTGGAAGTTCTGGAAAAAAAGGGCCAGGGACTGAACCTGACCTGGGAGGTCTTAAACGGCATTGCCAATCATTCTATTAGTAAAATGCCTGCCACCCTGGAGGGGCAGGTGGTGCGTATGGCGGATAAAATGGCCTATATTCATCACGATATTGATGATGCTATTCGCGGACTGGTAATCCGGGAGGAGGAGCTGCCCAGGGTATGCACCGATATTTTGGGCCATGATGTGAAGGAACGCCTGAACTGCATGATTCGGGACGTCATTTCCCACAGCATCGGCAAGCCGGAGATCTGCATGACACCCCAGGTGGAAGAGGCTATGATGAATCTGCGTCAGTTTATGTTTGAAAATGTGTACGTGGGGTCCGTGGCCAAGGCAGAGGAAGGTAAGGCCGAAAAGCTGGTGGCCAGCCTGATCGACTACTTTCGGGTACATCCCAGTGCACTGCCGCCCATTTACAAGGCCCGCATGGCCATCGGGGATAGTCTGGATACCGCCATTTGCGACTATGTATCCGGCATGTCCGACCACTATGCGGTGCGTTGTTATCAGCAGATATTCGTTCCCAAAGCTTGGGATGTGTATTGATGGAGGATGAATATGGAAACGACAAGAATTAAACCGCCCATGGAGGAGCTTTATCAAGAAGAATTAGCCGCTTTGGCAGCCAATGATACAGGTCGAAAACCTCAGAATTGGAAATTATCTGCAAAGGCCGTTCGAACTTTTATCTTGGGTAGTCATATTCCTTTAAAATATAATGGAAAAGAAATACATATCGCTAAAAAATTTTATGGCAATGATGCCCTGGTGGAGCGCTGTATTATCACCCTTGCAGGAAATCGAGGATTGATGCTGGTGGGTGAGCCGGGAACAGCTAAGACCATGCTGTCAGAACTGCTGTCTGCTGCTATTTGTGGTAACAGTACCAATACGGTGCAGGGAACTGCGGGGACTACAGAAGATGCGATTAAATATTCCTGGAATTATGCCTTGCTGTTAGCAAAAGGTCCCAGTCGGGAGGCGTTGGTACCCTCTCCGTTATATGTGGGGATGGAACAGGGGATTTTAACCCGTTTAGAGGAGATAACCCGTTGTCCTGCAGAAATTCAGGACAGCTTAATCAGCATCTTGAGTGATAAAGTCATGAGTGTGCCGGAATTGGGAAATCAGGGTTTACTTTTTGCGAAGCCGGGATTTAACGTAATCGGTACTGCCAATACCCGGGATAAAGGTGTAAATGAAATGAGCAGCGCCCTGAAGCGCAGATTTAATTTTGAAACTATCCTGCCGGTGGCAGATGTGGCACTGGAAAAGAAAATCATTATGAATGAAGTGCGAAAGCTGAGCCTGCTGGATCATGTAGATATGGAAATGGATGAGGATGTGGCAGACCTGCTGGCAATCACTTATCATGAACTAAGAGAGGGCGTGTCGGCAGAAGGTCATCGAATTGATAAGCCGTCCTGTGTGATGAGTACTGCAGAAGCGGTAAGTGTTTATTATCAGACCATGATGAATGGATATTATTATGGGGATAGATCTATGGATGTGGATTGTCTGGTACAGAACTTATTGGGCGCTGTTGCCAAGGAAAACCGAGACGATCTGCAGAAAGTAAAAGGCTATTTTCAGACTGTTGTTAAGGACCGCAGTAATAAGGAGGGAGGTCTATGGAAAAAGTATTACGAAGCACGTCGATGGATACAGTAAAAGAACTGTATAAGGTCGCTTTTACGCATCCGCAGCTGCGGCTATTTCCTATCCGTCATCATAGTCCGGTCTGTAGCCATCATCTTAAAAAAGTCATTCAAAAGTTTCAACCGGACTGTATTTTGATTGAAGGTCCATCCAACGCAAATAAGCTAATTCCCTATTTGACCCATGAAGAAAGTCAGCCGCCCTTTGCGATTTATTATTCTTTCAAGAACACATCTGCAGGTAAAGAATATAAATGCTATTATCCGTTTTTATCCTGCTCACCGGAATATACGGCCATGCTAGAAGGTAAACACCTGGGCTGTGAGACGGAGTTTATGGATTTGCCCTATGATGAAATTATTCTAAGTTGTGAAGATGGACAGAGTTTACTGCAGGAGCAGGAAAAAAGCAGTTATAATGATGATTATCTGCTGGCTGGCAGTGATTATGTCAAATATGCCTGCGAAAAGACCGGAATGCGCAGCTTTGATGAATTTTGGGAAAAATATTTTGAACTGGGCGGTTGGAAGCTGTCGACGGAAACATTTATCCAGAACCTTTTGACGGATTGTTATTTGGCACGCGTTACCACATCAGAAGATCTGATGTGGAAGGATGGGTGTCTGATTCGTGAGCAGTTTATGGCAGAACATATCCGAGAGAAAATGTACCGGAACAAAAAGGTCTTAGCTGTAATTGGTGGTTTTCATACCCAGGGGATTTTGTATCATTTGGGATTGTGGCAGGAGACGATCAGGACGGTTCCCTGGAAAAGTCATAAAACGCCTAAAGAAGATACGGGCGTCTATATTATGTCTTATTCAGAGGATGCAGCGGATATGCTGAATGGCTATAGGAGTGGAATGCCTTTTCCTGCATTTTACCGCCGGGTCTATGAGGTCATGGAGAAAGGATACGAACGGCCTTTTGAAGAGATCGTGCAGGATATGCTGATCGAATGTGGAAAGCAGGTGCGAAGAAAAGACGGTGGTGTATCCACTTATGATGAGATCTGTGCCATGCAGATGTGTCAGGGATTGGCAGCGCTGCGAGGTAAACATGAAGCGGGTGCTTATGAACTGGTAGATAGCGTACAAAGCAGCTTTATTAAAGGGGAACTAAATCATATTTCTCAGATGCCATTGATAGAACTGAGGAAAGTCATGTCAGGAAGAAAACGAGGGGTATTGACAGCAATTGCACCGATACCGCCCCTTGTGCAGGATTTTGAAAATCTTTGTAAAAAATATCGTCTGCATGTGAGCGGAGCTGCAAGACGAGAGTTGATTTTGGAGCCATTTTCAAAAGAACGCCATTTGCAGATCAGCTTCTTTTTCCAGCGGATGAATTATCTGGGGACAGAGTTCAGTCATATGAAGAAGGGCCCCCAGTTGGCAGCGGGCCGGAATTTAAATCTAATTCGAGAAACCTGGGAATATCGCTATCGGCCAGAGGTGATCCATCGGCTGATTGATCAGTCCGTTTACGGTGGAACCATTGAGGAAGCCAGCGAAAGTCTGCTTTTGAATAGATTACAGGAAAGTCTGCATTGCAGCGAAGCATCTGTATTGGTACTGCATGCCATGGAGATGGGATTTGCCGAGAGTATGGGTAAGGTGCTGGCTGCAGTGGAGAAGATGGTGGTACAAGAGACATCCTTTATGGATCTGGCTGGGTGCCTTGAGCATTTGTTATTCGCTTCCCAGCGCAAAAGTTTTTATAAGATTGAACATGGAGATGTCATTGTTCGCCTGATTAAAATCATTTATGAAAAGATGGTTTTGCTGCTGGGATCGCTGGAAAGTGTGGAGAATGAGCGGGCAACAGCGGCAGTTGGAGCCCTAAAAAATATGTATCAGGCGGTATTGAACCAGCAGTATGAACTGAATGGCATGCTTTTGGAGGAGGGACTAAAATCTCTGGTTGTGAAGAAATCTATTAAACCCTTGATCCGGGGCGCAGCCTATGGAATCTTGTATGGTTTTTCTTCAGAATATAGAAAAGATATCATCAAAGCCGGCTGGGGATATGTGCAGGGTTCTGGTGATTCTAAGACCATGGCGGCTCCTTTTTTTCGAGGGTTGTTTAATACAGCAAAGGATATGGTAATGGAGAGCTCAGAGTTTCTGATAATGCTTAACGAGCTTCTTCATGAGCTTAGTGAAGAAGCTTTTGTGGAGATTTTACCGGAATTACGCATGGCCTTTGCCTATTTCATGCCTCAGGAAACGGATAAAATTGCAAAAAAAGTAGCGCAGCTGTTTGGAAGAAATGAAAAAGATTTGAAACGGTATGGGATATCTGGGCGCACCTATGCCCTTGGCGAATATTTGGATCAAGAAGTACAGCAGTTTATGGAAGGGGAGGAGATTGGATGGATAGTTACCGAGTCAGCGACGGAAATGCCTGGAATCGATGGCGCTTGATCTTGGGAAAAAACGCAAAAGAGTCTCTGCCCTTTGAGGATGCGGGAGTTCAATATGTGGAAATGAGCAATTTGTTGGATTTTCTCTATGGTCGAGAATTGGGAGAAGATCAAAATGTCCGAGAGAGCAAGATTGGCGGTAATGGGAGCAGTCAATTAACGGTGCCGGAATGGATTCGTCGGGTACGGGATTTGTTTCCTAAGAAAACAGTGGAAGTATTGGAAAAACATGCGCTGGATACCTATGGTATGACAGAATTAGTGACCGATAAGGAAATATTAGAAAAGTTGGAGCCCAATACAGAACTGTTAAAAACGATTTTAACCTTTAAGGGAATGATGCGACCGGAAGTTTTGGAAAGTGCTCGGCGCATTGTACGTACTGTTGCAGAGGATTTACAGAAAAAAATGGAGCAGGAACTTCGTAAAGCTGTTAGTGGTCGTTTGGATCGGAGCCAACCATCCAACGTAGTAAGCGCCCGAAATCTGGATATCGCCAAGACCATTCGCCGAAATCTAAAATATTATGATGTGGAAAAACAGCAACTAGTTGTGGATCGGGTTTATTTTAATAGTCGGGTAAGACCGCAAAACTCCTGGCGGCTAATTATTGCAGTGGATGAAAGTGGGTCTATGGTAGGTAATGTAATTTATAGTGCGGTTATGGCAGGTATTTTTGCCAAATTACCTGCGCTGGATACCAGACTGATTGTTTTTGATACTCAGGTGGTGGATATGAGTGGTTATGTAGAGGATCCGGTGGAAGTGATGATGAATGTTCAACTGGGGGGAGGCACGAATATCGGCGGAGCCATGGGGTATTGTGAGAGCCTGGTGGATAATCCTGGACGAACTATTATGGTGGTGGTGACGGATCTGTATGAAGGTGGTAGTCGACAGGACCTATATCAAATTAGTAAGAACATAGTGGAAAGTGGGGTTAAGCTAATTTTTCTGACCGCATTGGAT
>JAFUJY010000309.1 GCA_017467985.1 Bacillota bacterium | reverse complement strand
CATGTAATTATAAAGCGCTATCACCTGTTATGATTATGCTGTCAACAGCGCAAACGATGCGACAAATTGATACAGAATATCAAGCAAAGTACGCAGAGATTGCCAGAGAATGCCTGGAAAAGATATTGTACGATGGCTTCATAACGGAAAAAGCGTTGCTGGAAAATATATCGGCGGAGGGGGTAGCTGTCGATACTCCCTTGGGACGAGTTGTGAATCCGGGACATTCTATGGAGGCTGCATGGTTTTTAATGCTGGAGGGAATAATAACGAATGATTCCAAGGCGATAGAGACAGGAAAAAAGATTATTGATTTAACGTTTCCGCTGGGATGGGACAAAAAATATGGTGGGATCATTGCTTTTACAGATGTTTCCGGAAAACCACCGATGCAGCTGGAATGGGATATGAAATTGTGGTGGCCGCAGTGTGAGACAATGATAGCTGCGCGTATGGCATACATACTATTTAAAGATGAAAAATATCTGCATTTATATAATATGGTTCAAGAGTATTGTGAAAAATACTTCGTGGATGAAGAAAATTGTGAATGGTATGGATATTTGCATTATAATAATACACCCTCTACAACATTAAAAGGTAATATTTTTAAGGGGCCGTTTCATATTCCGAGGCTATATATGATTATGGCGATCTTAGATAGAGGAGAAGATATGCAAGGGTATATGGCATCAAGAGCTGACAAATAAGCAGGGCAAAAATCCCGTGGGTTCCTTTCGTTGTGAAAGGCCTCACGGGATTTTTTATCTTACAGATTCTCTTTGATTTTCTTGATCAGCTCAGCGTATTCTTCGTCGCTCAGGGTCTTCTCGCCGGGGTTCATGGCGAAAACGCCGCCCCACTCGTACTCGTCTTTATACTTGGGAACCAGGTGGAAGTGCAGGTGGCAGCCGGTGTCGCCATAGGCACCGTAATTTACCTTATCGGGATGGAAAGCGGCCTGCAGCGCGCGGGAAACCTGGGCAACGTCAGCGAAATATGCGTTGCGCTCCTCGTCGGTCAGAACGGTCATGTCGCCGATGTGACGCTTGTGGGCAACGATGACGCGGCCGGGATGGCTCTGCTCCTTGAACAGGTACAGCTTACTGGTGGGCAGCTCACAGATCTTGATGCCGAACTTGTCCAGCAGTTCATTCTCCATACAATATGCGCAGTTAGTATCTTTAATATCCATAATACATGTCCTTTCCCCGCCCTTCGGGCGGTTTGAATTCTACAATAAATTCTAATATAAAGTTGTGAATTTGTCAATAAAACGGTTGACCTTTTTGCTCAGATTCGGTACAATATTAGTATGAAAAATAAATTTTTCATACCCGTTCAGTGCACGATGGGAGGTTTTAAGATGGAGATCGAACGTAAGTTTTTAATAGAGAAATTACCGGATATGGAGCCGGTAAAAGTGATTCATATAGAGCAGGGCTATATTAGTACCGATCCGGTCATTCGGATTCGGGCCCAGAAGGTGGGCGAGCAGGAGAGCTATGTGCTGACCGTCAAGGGCGGAGGTATGATTAAGCGTATTGAATATGAGCTGGATTTAACCCAAAAACAGTTTGAGGGCCTAAAGGACAAGTGCGTGGGCCAGGTGATTGTAAAGACAAGATATAAATATCCGCTGGAAAATGGTTTGATGGCGGAAGTGGATGTGTTTGAAGGGGCCAAGGCCGGGTTGGTTTTGGCGGAAGTGGAGTTCCCGGATGAAAAGACCATGAGTTTGTTTGAGAAACCGGATTGGTTTGGAGAGGATGTATCCCGGGATATACGATATCACAACAGTTATATGTCGCTAGAAGGAAATAGGTGATTAGAATGGTTATGGCAGCAGAAGAGATTCGTCGGCAGGCGCAGGCGGGCGACGCCAACGCTCAGTATTTGCTGGCGATTAAATATTACAAGGGCAGTGGCGAGGAGCGGGATCCCCGTCAGGGATTTTTGTGGATGAAGGTATCTGCCGAGGGCGGATGTCTGCGGGCGCAAAAGGCGCTGGGTTTGTTGTATACCAGTGCCCAGCATGCACCTTTTCCCAGTGAGGAACCCACAGAAGCGGTGCGTATGTATCGCCTGGCGGCGGAGCAGGGAGATGCCGAGGCTCAGTACTGGTTGGGACAGTGTTATATGACCGGTTATGGTGTGGAGGCTTCCGAAGAAGAAGGAAAGCGTTGGATTAGTGCTGCTCGTGCCAAAGGCTACGATGTGGAACCGGATCCGCTGATTAGCCGCCCGGAGGAGGGGAATGCCAGTCAATGGGAGTTTTCCAAGCCCGCCGAGGTGAATTATGGTACGCCGGAACCGGAAGAAGAGGGTGAGCGCCGCAGTTCTATTTTGGGAGAGGCACAGCCGGTGCAGAATGTTCCCCGATTTGACTTTGATTATTTAAAAACGGGCTTGATTTTTGCGGGCGTAGGCTGCATTGGCGGTCTGGTGCTGGCAGGCATCGCGGCTCTGATTTTGGCGCTGTTGGCCGGCGGCAGTTCGCTGTACGGCATTATTACAGTGGTTTTTGCCATTGCGGGCGCAGTCATTGGTTTTTATTATGGTTATAACGTGGCCTTCCAGCGAGCAGGAGACAAGCTGTATTTTCGTAATACGCCCTTTTATCTGCAGCATCAGGAGGATTACGAGAATCTGGACCGAGCCGTGCAGAACCAGTATGAGATTTATGTTACTCTGCAAAAGGAACTGCAGCCCTTCTGCTATCGCAGTCCCCGACTGGCCAAGTCTCCCTTTGGCAACTTCCGCGGGTACATGATTCCGTCTATGATTTTACCGGGGCGCCGAGGCATGAATGTGCTGGATTTGCTGCTGGTTAGTGAAAAGGCAATTTATGTGTTGAATGTAAGCGGTATCACCGGTAATGTGAGCGGTAATGCGGAGGATGAGGAGTGGCGTGTACAAAGTTACACCGGTCGTGTGCGCTACATGGCCAATCCGCTGAAGAAGAACGAGGCGGATATCCAGTCCCTGCAGGATGCGCTGCGGGCCTTGTGTCCCGGGTTCTGGCTGCACGATGTGCCCATTTACTCAGTGGCGGTATTTGGCGGCCATGCTAATGTGGAAAAGTTAGAAGGAATCTCTAAAGAAGAGAATCAGTTTGTGCTGGCCGGCGGCGGTGAAAAGGTCCGTGGTTTTGTGGAAAAGCAGGAGAGCCGTCATGTGCTGCGTACCAAGGAGATGACCCAGGTTATGAAGGCTGTGGAGCATCTGCTGAAACAGTATCCCGAAAATAAACGTAAGGCGGATCGGGAGCGCCGACACAATTAAAGATGAACGAACGTAGAAGCGAACGCGACGAAAACGAGCGTTCGCTTTTTTATGACTTTTTTCGACATGAAATAAATGGAATAGGAGTATTATTTGGAAAAATGAAAGATTGTTCAGGAATCAGAAAAGAAAAAATAGTCTAAAAATATAAAAGATTTAGTGAACGTGGAAAGGTGTGGATATCCACATGGAAAATATCGCTAAAAATAAGGTTATTCACAAAGTTGTCCACATTGTCCACATGATTGTGGATAACTTTTGCCTGTGCGAAAACTGCAAGGAAAGTTATCCGCATCCTGCAAAGGGTTTTCCACTAAAAAATGTGGATAACTTTTTTGCAAAATTGTGTTCGCATAAAAAGGAAATCGGGCATTCGTGTCGAATAATATAGATACAAGCAGCCGGAACGGAACTTAGGTCCCGCTTCGACATGGGACCGCTTCCAATACGGCAGATTGATATTGTAGTAAGGGAGTGTTTTTATGAAGTACGAGTACAAAGGCCGCAACGTTGACATTAGTGAAAAATTGAAAATGCAGACTGAGAAAAAGCTGGAGCGGCTAAGCAAGTTCTTTTCTCCCGACAGCAAGGTCTATGTAACCTACAAGGCGGAGAATCGGAATGTGGTAGCAGTTGAGATCACGATTCCGGTGCAGGGTGCTTCTCCCATCCGTACCGAAGTTAAGGATACGGATAAGTACGCAGCACTGGATCAGGCGATGGACAAGCTGGAGCGCCAGATCGTTCGCTACCGTAAAAAGCTTCAGGACAAGGCCAAGACTGACAAGACTCTGAATGCGGCCTATTTCGGGGACGCACCTGATACAGCCGATGACGAGGCAATGGTAATTCGCAGAATTAAGAAAGTGGCAGTTAAGCCCATGGATGTTAATGAGGCTTGCCTGCAGATGGAGCTGCTGGGACACGACTTCTTCGTATTCCGCAACATCGACAATCAGCAGATTAACGTGGTTTACAGGCGTAAAGAAGAAGGCACCTATGGCCTGATCGAAACCGAAGAATAACTGCAATTACCAGTCTCAATTCATATAGATTAAAATTTAATAAGGGGTGATTCCGATGTACTGTGAAGAAGAGATGATGAAAATCTAAAGGAAAGGAGTGATGCCATGGATAAAGCCCAAGAACATGAATGAGTGAATTAACGTGAAGACGTTTTAATATATGAACCTAATGGGTCACAAACAATCGAGCTCTGATGAAGAATCATACGCACAGCCATTTCTCCTAAGAAGAAATCGAGCCAAAGTAAAATGTGCGCACATGGGGGCTACCCACGAAAAGGATCGGACGAGATTGTACAATTGAATAGCGGTTACTGAAAAAACAATCCATCGCCCTCGGGAATTTAGATTTCCGAGGGCGTTGTTAAAAGAGAGGGGGATATAAATGAAGAAATGGTTATATGCAGCAGCAATATTGATAATGGGCTTGATGATGGCGGGTTGCAGCCCAGACTGGCAAGAGACGGGTGTGGATTATAATAATTTTAGAAGCATGCTTGAAAAGTGTGAGACGAAGAAAGGGACGTACAGCCTATATAGTCAGGATTTAGAGAAGTATATGCTGTATTATAGATATATTGATAAGGAGGGGTACATAAGAAGTCATCTGATTTGTCAGCAAGAGAGCTGTTGGCACATGACTAGAGAGTGCCCGGCATTTTATAAGCATGGAAGCTCTTTGATGGGTTATGATTGGAAAAATAGAATTTATCTGTTGGAGAAGCGGGATACCACACACGATGCGGCCGAAGGTGGTACGCTGTACATATGGCGGATTGATCCTGAAAAACAGGTGAAAGAATTATATTTAGAATACTTCTTGGATATGAATAGTGAAGGACATGTTCGTTGGCAGGAGGAGTGTTTATATAACGGCGTTTTGTATCTGCAGGTGGGCTACGGAAAAGAGAATCAATCTCTTTTGGTGACAATCGATTTGCAGAATGGAGAATGTCAAAAGTCAGTTCCTTGGGAAGAAAAGGGTCAGAAGATTGATTTGATCGGTGTGGATGATGAGGCGCTTTATTGGCAGCAGGGCGACAATGCAATTTATCGCCAACTGAAGGATGGCAGAGTTGAACTGGTGTATGAGAGCGATGACCGAATGAGCTATGGCGTTTTAATGGCTGATCAGCTGTTTTATATACAAAAGGAGCAAGTGTTCCGATATGAGATGGCAACCGGAGAGGTTGAAGTGATTCCAGATACGCCGAAGATTCAAATGATGGGTCAGTATGTGGAGGATCCGAGCAAAATCGTGATGACTGTGGGCAGAAAAGTGGAGAATGGTACGGTGTACAGCGGTGTGGCGTATTATGATCCGCAGTTGGGTCAGCTGATTGAAGAGGAATAATGTAATAGGAGGGCTTTATATGGATAACCTGTTCTGTCTTACATTTTATACATGGCCTAATGAGGATTATCGTGAGAGTTTTCACATTGGGGTATTTAGATCTTGTGAAGAGGCGGCGAGAGTTGAGGCGTATTATCGCAAAAGAATTCTTGGATTTAAGGACTATGACTGTGATGCCGATATTAAGAAGATCCCGGTTATGGATGGTATTATAGAGGGCGTACAAAAAGTATATCGTTTTGTGGGATGGAATGAAAATGAGGAATATGATGAGGTGGATATCATAGAAAGCGGCTGTTATATATCCGAAGAACTGGCGCAAAAAGAAATGCAACAAGTACAGAGGAAAATGCCGCGGCGGGAATGGGTATTGAATGGTCATGTTATAGGACGATGCGACTGGGAGAATGGATTTGTGAGAGAATAGCTATCTGCCCCAGGAAAAATTGAAATCTTGGGGCAATTTGCCCCAGAAAAAAGGCCTAAACCTGGGGCGTGCCCCTGAAAATAAGGTGAATCCTGGGGCATGCCCCCGAAAAGTCTCAAAACGCTGGGGCAACCTGCCCACCAAAATTCCCGCAATCCTGGGGCGGCCCTCCCATCCTAAAATGTTTACAAAATAGAGGTTGCATGCGGTCTCATTTAATGGTACAATATATAAGATGGCCGTAGTGTCATCAGTCAATTGCACGAGGTGAAATAATGGGATTATTGGAAAAGCTCTTTGGCAACACGAGCGCAAAAGAAATTAAGCGGCTCGAACCGATTGTACAGAAGATTGAGAGCTACGATGCGGCGATGCAGAAACTGAGCGATGCTGAATTGGCCGCCAAGACAAGTGAGTTTAAGAATAGACTGGCTGAGGGTGAGACTTTAGATGATATTCTTCCCGAGGCATATGCGGTTGTTCGTGAGGCAACTGACAGAGTACTGCATACAAAACATTTCCGGGTACAGCTGATGGGCGGTATTATTCTGCATCAGGGCCGTATCGCCGAGATGAGAACCGGTGAAGGTAAGACGCAGGTGGCATTGCTGCCCGCTTATTTGAATGCGCTGGAAGGTAAGGGCGTTCATGTGGTTACAGTCAATGACTATCTGGCTGCACGTGACGCGGAGTGGATGGGACAGGTACATCGTTTCCTGGGTCTGACCGTTGGCTGCATTCTGAATGATATGGAGAATGACGAGCGGCGTAAGGCATACAATTGTGACATTACCTATGGTACCAACAATGAGTATGGTTTTGACTATCTGCGTGATAACATGGTGGTTTATAAAGAGCGCATGGTACAGCGGGAACTCCACTATGCCATCATCGACGAGGTGGACTCTGT
>JAFUJY010000308.1 GCA_017467985.1 Bacillota bacterium | reverse complement strand
TTTAAGATTTAGAAAAGCTCTGTGAAGCAGTTGCAATCATGCGCTGCTTCACAGAGCTTTTTTTATTTCATCTTGGGCTGAAAAAATACCGCACTCATGAATCCGAACAGTACTGCAGCGGCAATGCCAGCAGCGGAGGCTTTCAGCCCACCGCTCAGGATGCCCAGTATGCCGACAGAATCGATCTCCTCCATGACACCCTTTGCCAGATTATAACCGAATCCGGTAATAGGAACCGTGGCACCGGCACCGGCAAATTCCACCAAAGGCTGGTACCAGCCCAGGCCACCCAATATGACCCCCGCCACCACAAAAATCACAACAATGCGGGCAGGTGTCAGCTTGGTTCGCTGCAGAAGAACTTGTCCCACAGCACAAATGAAACCTCCCACCCAAAATGCATTGATCCATTGCATATAACTCCTCCTTTTAGACTGCTTCCAGTACCAGTGCATGGGCGACTCCCGGTATGCTTTCCCCTTGCTGGGTTGACAAAGGTGACAGCAGCGCCCCTGTGGGGATAAACAGGACTTTTTTGAATTTGCCCGACTGGAGCCCGGGGATAATATAGTTAATTAATGTCACAGCACTGCAGCCACAGCCACTGCCCCCCGCATGCACATCCTGATTTTCCCGGTCATAAATAATCATGCCGCAGTCGCTGAGACGCTCTCCCGGGCGATATCCGTCCCTTTCCACCAATTCCTTTGTCAGCTGCAAGCCATACTCTCCCAGGTCACCGGTAAAAATGCGGTCATACTCCTCCGGCCCCACCTGAAAATCATTAAGGTGCTGGCAGATGGTATGGGCTGCGGCCGGCGCCATACTGGCACCCATGTTGTTGGAATCTTTAATTCCAAAATCAATCACCCGCCCTGTGGTAATGCCAGTAATCTTCGCCTTGGGCTTGCCCTGGTAACCGATCAGCACCGAGCCGCTGCCCATCACCGTGCGGGATGCGTACAGCGGCTTTTGCCCCCCATAAGCCAGGGGCTGACGAAACTGCTTCTCCGCTGCGCAAAAATGACTGGAGGCCTCCGCCACTGCGTAACTGGCATATCCCCCCGCCACCGCCATGGATGCCAGCTGCATGGATTCTCCCATGGTAGAACAGGCACCATATAGCCCAAAGAAGGAAATGGCCAGTTCCCGCATGGCAAACCCGGATGCTGTCAGCTGATTCATCAAATCCCCTGCAAAAATATACTGGATCTGTGCCCGGTCCAGGCCCGATTTTTGAATTACCCGCCGGATGGTACTCAACACCATTTGACTCTCCGCCTTCTCCCAGGAATCTTCATGGTTCATTTCATCTGTCAGTGCAATGTCCAGACTTTTTCCCAGCGGTCCCTGCTGTTCCAACAAGCCGCCCGCCGATGCCGTCTCTAAAACATACGGCGGTCTGGCAAAGGCAATACTCTGCGTTCCCACATGCTGATTTTCCATGTATTTACCCTCCTACCAGTGTTACCAGATAATAAATGATTCCGATACCTGAGGATGCCAACAATCCATACAAAATCACCGGGCCGGCAATGGTAAATAGCTTGGCACCCAGTCCCAGTACAAAGCCCTCTTTCTTAAACTCAATAGCAGAGGCCACCACACCATTGGCAAACCCGGTGATGGGAATAATAGACCCGGCACCGGCGAATTTCCCCAGATTATCGTACCAACCTAAACCCGTGGTTAGCGCACTCATAAATACCAGCGTGACACTCACCCAAGTGGATGCCACCTGCTGCTCCAGCCCCATATTCATGTAGATTTCCAGCAGCATCTGTCCCAGCACGCAAATGGTCCCTCCCACCACAAAGGCCTTGGCACACCCTACCAGCAAATTGGTTTGCGGGCATACCTGCTCTACCCGCACCCGGTAAGCCTGCTTCCCCTGTTCCGTCATATTCATATCTTAAACTGCGGCTTTCGTTTCTGTTCTTCGAAAGCCTCTCCCTTCTATTTATATTGTGTAAATCCTGGCAGAAGAAAATATGCCAGTGTACCTGCGGTTTTCCCCAGGCTGATTGCCAGCAGCAGCCAAGGCAGTTTTTGTACCAGTTTGCTGCGGCGGCACAAGATCGGAATTACATCCAGTACTTCTGCGATGGCCACTGCCAGGCACCCCACAAATACACCGAAAAAAATTCCACATACCACATTGCCAAATTCCCCGAACATCTGCAGCTGCAGCGGATATAATAAATGCCAGCCCCCTGTGCTAATGCCAGCAGAAATGCAGCTTTCGTACAGTAAAATATGCTTTCCGTTACTAAGCTGGGCCATCCTGGGTACGATACTGATAATGACCACCACTGCAAAAACACCGCCGGCCACCATCAACCCACTGGCTAGTCCTACGATAATCTCTGCCAGAATTCCTGCGCTCACTCTTGAAGTTCCTCCGTGCTGCCTGCCAGCTCCCCTTGCCCAAAATTCACTTCATCTGACAGCATTTCCTGCAGACATTCCTCCACTTTCTTTTCGTAATCTGCGAACTCCACCTCCACCGGCGTGGGGTCATCTGACAAACGTTTTTTCGAAAAATGATTGAAGAATATGCCACTGCCCGCTGTCAGCCCCACAGCGTAGGAACCGATCAGCCAAATAGGTCGCTGTTCCTCCCGCCCGGTAAAAATCCGGTTGATTTCCACAAATACATCTGGCACGGCGGCATCCGTGTGGAAGGTCATGATGGCAAACATGGCACCAAAAAATAACACGCCGCAAATGGCAATGGTCTTGACCCCACTCCATATGAAGTTCGTTTTTTGCTGCGCACGGGGCTTATATGAAACCACCACATCCGCCGATCCTAGATTCACTACCAGTGCCCCCTTGATTTCCTGCTGAATTACCTGAATCACGTCCAACACACTGACCAGCTTACGTTCCTTTTCGCCCCCTCTTAACTGCACTACTGGCAGTTTCTTTGCCCGATGTACCAGCTCTGGTTTACCTTGCAAATCCCCCAAATCCCCCACGGTAATCCGTTTCTTCTGAATAATATTCACCATTCTGGGCGCCTTAAAATATAAAATCTCCATCTTGTGCCTCCTTCCCACTAAAAATATTGTGCCAGTCTGAACGAAGATTATGCATGCAATATTTGTCGAACGATTTTTCTTGCAATTTGTGCCGACACTGGTTAAACTAAATCTATGCTAGTTTACATTTTTTTCCAGGAGGTATTCATATGTCCTACCTATCGGACAAGTCCCTGGCCATGGAAGCCAAACGCAATGTTTTGCTCATCCGTGTACTGGGAGATTTGGATCATCATTATTGTGAGTCGGCCCGGCGACGGATCGACGACTACTATGACGAATGTCGGGCCATTCACATGGTCTTTGACTTTTCCGGCCTTGATTTTATGGACAGTTCTGCCATTGGACTAATCTTTGGCCGCAGCAAAAAAGCTTCACTTCTGGGAGGACGAGTGGTTTTAACCCATGTTTCTCCCCGCCTGCACAAAATCTTTACTATGTCCGGTCTTTATCGGATTGTGCAGGAAGCACCGGACTACAAAGCAGCCCTTGCCCTGCTGAAAGGAGTATAAATGATGAGCCCATTTTTTCATCTGGAATTTGACAGTTCCTCCGAAAACGAATCCTTTGCCCGCGCCGCAGTCTGCGCCTTTGCTGCCCGTCTGGACCCCACGCTGGAAGAACTGGAAGATATCCGTACAGCAGTTTCCGAGGCGGTGACCAATGCCATTATCCATGGTTATGAACAACGTCCTGGCAGTATTTGGCTCAGTGCCTCACTGCAGGACCGCACTCTGCAAATCACCATCGAAGATCACGGTGTGGGCATTGCGGATGTGTCCCAGGCCATGGAGCCGCTATATACCTCCCGGCCTGATTTGGAGCGGTCCGGACTGGGATTTACTTTGATGCAAAGCTTCATGGATTCGGTCAAGGTGATCTCCGTCCCCGGGACCGGCACTACGGTTACCATGACAAAAACCTTTGCCCATGACTGAGCGGGACCGGCTGATCACCGAAAACGCAGGACTGGTACGAATGGTCGCTCATCGACTCAATGACAGCAGGACGGATTTTGAAGACCTGATCCAGTGGGGACAGATCGGTCTCATCCAGGCGGCGGACCGCTTTGACCC
>JAFUJY010000307.1 GCA_017467985.1 Bacillota bacterium | reverse complement strand
TCGCTTCGCGACCAATAACCGCATTCACATTGGTGGGCTGGATCTTAGGCGTGACAAACTTTCTGACCAAAGGCCTTGTGAAAATCAGCAGCAGGGCTGATACACCAACAAAAGCCACGATCTGAACCCCTTCGCTTACCCCCAGCATAGCCAGTACCCAGGCCGCCAACGCACCCGCTGCAAACCAAATACAGACGATACCCATTGTGGCTGCCTCAACTAACACGCAAATCACCAACACTGCCAGCCATATGTAAGTCCACACAGGCAAGTCACCTCCTTTTTTCTTGCTCAGAACTTCTGTCTGAACTCTGATTAAACAATACCATACTCTTCCTTTTTCGTCAATATTTGATGCACGAGTTGGCAAAATTGCCAACTCGCGTTATAAAACTTCCTTTATATTATCCCGAAAGCCACGGCTCACCGGCAAAGGCTGACTGCAGTTAAACAGCCACAGTTCCAACTCCCGGCCCACCTCTTCGGTCTTTTTAATCTGGTCGATGTTCACCAAAATCGCCCGATGGATCCGGCGCAGGCGGTCAATTTTTTTCTCTTCCAGCTGTTCCAGAATATCATCAAAGGTCCCACGCTCTGCCCGAATTTCTTCTATACGTCCGGAAATACGCATGATGGTCAAAACGCCCTTTAGCATCTGGATGCAGGCGATTTCGTTCACATTATAGCGACAAGTCACATTTCCCACCTTCATCTGCAGGGTCTGACTCTGCTCAAACTTTTGATGCAGATATTCTTTGATACCCAGTGCCTCGCCCACGGAAGAAATCAGTTCCTGAGGATCATAAGGCTTCACCAAAAAGTCATAGCTGCATACCCGCTGCAGCACTCGCCCGCGAAGGTGGCGGTGATTACTGACAAAAATGATGGGCGTATTCAAATAAGGGACTGCCTGGCGGATCTTCTCCGCCAAATGAATGCCGGTCACACCGGATCCTTCAATCTCAATATCCAGTAAAAACAGGGCGTAACGATTCTTTTTGATCAGCTCTGTGGCTTCTTGAGGGGATGCACAGATATCCACCACCACACTGGGAAAATTCTGCTGCAGAATGTTTTGGATTGCATCCAGCTGCGCCCCATCATCATCCATTACCAGAATACGTTTTTCATCCATGGATATTCCCCTCCTTTGTTCGAAATGCAACTTCCACCTTGAAGAGACCGTCGCTTTCTTCCAGCAACAGCTCTCCGCCGTTCTTGGCCAGCAGCCGGGACACTTGATACAGTCCCAAGCCCTGATGTTCTCCGTCCTTTTTGGTGGTAAAATTCTTTTCGGTCATCTGGGCAATGCTGGGCATATCGTCGGGCGCCGGGTTCTCAATCATCAGACTGTGAACCACCGCATCCCCTTCCCTTTCGCAGCTTAATCGGACCCCGATCCACCGGCGGTTGGGCTCTAAATTCCGCACCGCATCCATGGCATTGTCCATTAGATTTTGAAAAATCTCTACTAATTTATATGCAGGTATGGGGAAGTCCGGTAACCTGGGAGTGGCGCTGACCTTAAATCCAATGCCTTCCCGCTGGGCCGCTCCCGATTGACCAAATAGCAACGCCCGCATCAAGGGGTCATCCAAATGCAGCAACACATCGTTCAGCTGATTTTCCACCGACAGATCGCTGTAATATTCCTGAACCTCCCGACGCAGCTCTTCAATATTATCTTGGGTCATGACCAGATTGTGCAGATAATTGATGTGCTTGCGATAATCGTGGGCCCGCACCCGGGCACTGTCCACATAGGCCTCCATGGAGTGAATGTAGCGCTGGTTGGCAGCAATCTGCTGGTTCTCCTGACGGTTACGGTACACCACCACGCCTACGCCCAACATGCATAACAGCAAAAAGTGCATCAGCATAAAGATACCGGGAAGGTTGCCCACCAGTTCCTGCCCCATATTCTGCAGCATTTGTGCCAGCAAAATAATAGGTACGCCTACCACTGCCATGATAATCCAGCAAAGTTTCCGGTGTTCATAATAAAAAGAATCCAGTTCCCGCTTTTGAATCACCCATTGTATTAAAATAACGCACACAAACATGGAGCCGTTCACCAGCAGCAGTTCATTCACTTCACTCCACCCCAGCGGGACAAAGCACTGGAACAATAATTTAAGATATTCCACCACCGTCAGGGCAAAATATGTATGCATAACAGTGAAGGACAAGGGAAACTTTCTGAAAAACAGAGTCAATACTGCAATAATCAGGATTAAAATCAACAGCACCCGAGGCTGTAAATCTGTCTTTGATATTTCAATAAAACCAACAAAAATTGCCAGCAGCGTAAAGCTCCCGGCCAACTGAAGCCAGCGAATGGGCAGCGTAAAATGACCGAATAACTTGATTTTCCATTTCTCATTGTTATCCGGCAGCAATACTTTCCACAAAAGTAATACGCCTAGCAGAATAATAATATCTGCACCCCATTGAATCCACATTATTACCCCTCTGCTTCCGCCACGATTTGCTGGACTTTTTTCTTAATTCTCTGCAGTGCGTTGTCGATGGACTTGGGCGTCTTACCCATGGCCGCGGCGATCTGGTGATAGTCATGGCCATTTAAGTACATGGACAGCACCTTATGTTCGAACTTGCTGCAGCGTGCATCGATGGCCCCCTGCAGCGCAATGGCATCTTCACGATCGATGATCTGATCCTCCGGCGTGGTATTGCCCGGCGCAATCAAAATCTCCATCATGGTGGTTTCTTTTTCTTCGTCATCGTTCACATTGGCATTCAGCGACACATAAGAATTCAAAGGCCAATGCTTCATGCGGCTGGCACTCTTCACTGCCGTGATGATCTGCCCCATAATGCACTGCTCCGCATGGGTACGAAATGCTGCGCCCTTGCCCGGATCATAATTTAAAGTGGCCTTGTACAGACCAATCATGCCCTCCTGAATCAGATCTGCCCGGTCCGCTCCTAGAATAAAATAGGGCCGTGTCTTAACCCGCACCAGATCTTTGTATCGCTCCAGCAAAAAATCCATGGCATCCGCAGAGTCTTCGCTGCCGCTGCGAATCATTTCGATTAAGGTTTCATCCTCCAGTTCTTCCCATTCCGGACGAATAATACGTTTTTCCTCAGTATAATCCAATTTCGATCCCCTCTTTTAAGTAAAATCCCTCTGACGAACAATTTCGTACATTAATGCCCCCGCAGCCACCGATGCGTTTAACGAATTCACATGGCCTTTCATGGGCAGCTTCACCACATAATCACATTTTTCCTTCACCAGACGGCTGACACCTTCATGTTCGCCGCCCACCACCAATGCCATGGGGCCCTTTAAGTTGGTGCGGCAAGCCACCTCACCATCCATATCTGCACAAGCCACCCAGATGCCCGCCTTCTGCAGGTCTTCAATGGTGCGGGCCATGTTGCCCACCTTGGCCACCGGCACATATTCAGCAGCCCCAACAGCGGTCTTGGCCACGGCGGCAGTCAGACCCACCGCATGGCGACGGCTGATCAGCACGCCATGCACCCCGCAGGCATCCGCAGTTCGTAAAATCGCACCCAGGTTATGAGGGTCCTGAATACTTTCCAGAATTACGATAAAGGGAGCCTCACCTTTTTCCTTGGCAGCGGCCAAAATATCCTCAACTTCCACATATTCGTAGGCCTGCACCATAGCTACCACGCCCTGATGGTTCTCACCGGCGGCCAGTTCATCCAATTTGGCCTTGCCCGCTTCCTTCACCACCAGCTTCTGCTGCTT
>JAFUJY010000037.1 GCA_017467985.1 Bacillota bacterium | reverse complement strand
TGGAGAGAACTGGTCCTATCCGGAAGTAATTATAGGCCCCCAGAAGAAGGGGGAGCGTCAGACTTCTTGGGGCATGCCCATGTTTACAAAGAGTGGGAGACTGTACATAATGTATATTCAGGAAGCGGAACCGGAGCGTCAGGACAAGTACGATTGTAACAATGGAGATTTGGCGTTGATGTATTCTGATGATTTGGGGCATAGTTGGTCAAAGCCGGGTGTTGTACCACTGCCACGATGCAGCTACGATCATCCGAATCCCCATATTGCCAAGAACTGGTGGAATCAGCAGCAGCCTGTTCGTGATGCACAAGGTCGTTTTGTTTGTGGGATTGCCATGATGCCCAGTCCTCATTGGGTAAAAAGTCCTCTGCATCCCCACGGAATTGCACGAGTTGCCTTCCTGCGGTTTGAAAATCTGGATGAGGATCCGGAAATTGAAAATATAAAAATTACTGTTTTGCCGGAGGAAGGATTGTCTGTGCAGGATCCGGTGTTCCCAGAGCACTCGGTGGCACAGGAGGCATCCCCGGTGCTTTTGCCGGATGGCAGAATGTTTGCCACCATGCGGACAGTTACCGGTTATATTTATTATACGGTGTATGAAAATGGTGCCTGGAGAGAGACCGCGCCTGTGATCGGGTGGGATGGTAATCCGGTTCCCCATCCGTTGGGACCCTGCCCCATGTATCAATTGGAGGATGGTCGGTATTTGTGCGTATTTTATAATAATCCCGGCAAGCGTTTGGGATATGATAGTATTGTCTATCCCAGCACTCCGAATAATAACGCCCTTGCGGTTGCCCGTGGTCCGCTGTATTTGATGTTGGGAGAATTCGATCCCCAGGGGGTTCAGCCCATTCGTTTTGGTAAACCGTTAAAATTCATGGATACGGATTGTGTGGCAGTGGGAATGTACAAGAGGACTTGTACTGCGCCTTCTTACACAGCATTGACCCAATGGAAGGGTAAGACCATGTTCTGGTATCCTGACAGAAAATACAGTATTTTGGGAAAAGAAATTACGCCGGCGATGCTGGAAGAAATGAAATGTTAACAATTTGCCCCCTTGACGGGGCAATTGTTTTGCCATATAATTAACATGTTAATTATTAATTGGTTAATTAATAGAAAGGAGCGTTATGAAAGCGAGAGAACTGGAGCAGGGGTTTCACGGGGTGCATCGCTGGCATTGTAAGGTGCTGGAGCAGCGTCTGGAGCAGACGGGCGTATTCCGGGCTCAGCATCAGATATTAATGTTTTTGTCTGACCATCCCCAGAGTTCCCAGAAACAAATTGCGGAGGCATTTAAGATCTCTCCTCCTGCAGTGGGTGTTTCACTGAAAAAACTGGAAAAAGGCGGCTATATCCAGCGGATTGTGGATACGGCGGATAACCGTTATCATCAAGTAACGCTGACGGAGAAGGGGCACGGCGTTGTGTGCCAGAGCCGCAGGATTTTTAACGAGGTCTTAGAGGAGATGTACAGCGGATTGAGTGAAGAAGAAGGACAGATCCTTTTGTCCGTGCTGGAGCGGGTCCGCAATAACTTAAAGAATATGTATGAAGATGAGGGTGAAGTATGAAATTTTATTTGAAGTATATGAAGCCGTACGCGCTGTTTTTTGTGCTGGGACCGCTGCTGATGCTGACCGAAGTTATCGGCGAAGTGTGGATGCCCAGTCTGATGGCGGATATCTTAAATAGCGGTGTGCCGGCGGGGGATATTGGCTACATTGTACAGGCCGGCTTAAAGATGGCCGGCGTGGCTCTGATCATGATGATTGGCGGCGTAGGCGGCAACTATTTTTCCACTCGGGCCGCGGTCAGCTTTGGTTCTGATCTGCGAAGTGATCTGTACAAAAAGGTGCAGACCTTCTCTTTTGCCAACATTGATAAGTTCCAGACCGGTTCATTGGTAACCCGCCTGACCAATGATGTTACCCAGATTCAGAACATGACTCGTATGGGTATGATCATGCTGCTGCGTTCTCCCGGTATGATGATTGGTGCAGTTATCATGGCCTTGCAGATCAATGCCAGTTTGGCGGCTGTTATCGGTATTATGGCGCCGATCCTGATTTCAATCATTTTGTTAATCATGAAAAATGCTTTTCCGCGTTTCATGGTGATGCAGAAGAAGGTGGACGCACTGAATACCGGTGTTCAGGAAAATCTGACCAATGTGCGTGTTATTAAGTCCTTTGTTCGTGAGGATTACGAAGAAAAGCGATTCTGCGACAAGACTCAGGATCTGCGGGACGGTACACTCAATGCGATGAAATTGGTCATCATGAATGGTCCCATTATGACTCTAGCCATGAATATTACTACATTGGCGGTGGTATGGTTTGGTGGTCAGCAGGTGATCGTGGGTGACATGCTCATTGGTGATCTGACTGCGTTCACCACTTATGTTGTACAGATTTTGTCTTCTTTGATGATGGTGGCATTTATGATTATGAATAGCTCCCGAGTTATGGCGTCTTCTAAGCGTATCAAAGAAGTAATGTTCGAGAATGTTGACCTGAACGATGACCACGCTGCTCAGCCCAATCTGAAGGTGGAAAAGGGGCATGTGGAGTTTAAGGATGTTCACTTCCGTTATTATAAGGATCACGAGGAGTGGGTTCTGGAAAATATCAATTTTGAGATCAAGCCCGGCGAGATTCTGGGTATTATTGGTTCCACCGGCTGCGGCAAGACCTCTTTGGTGCAGCTGATTCCCCGTCTGTATGACACCGATGAAGGTGAAGTATTGGTGGATGGTGTCAATGTTAAGGATTATTCTCTGGAAAATCTGCGTGAAGGCGTGGGTATGGTACTGCAGAAGAATGTGCTCTTCTCCGGTACCATCGAGGAAAATTTGCTGTGGGGTGATGAAACCGCTTCGGATGAAGAACTGCAGGCGGCGGCAGCTTCTGCTCAGGCCCATGATTTTGTCAGCGGATTCACCGATGGCTACCAGACAGAACTGGGACAGGGCGGTGTGAATGTGTCCGGCGGACAGAAGCAGCGTTTGTGTATTGCCCGTGCATTGCTGAAGAAGCCGAAGATTTTGATTCTGGATGACTCCACCAGTGCAGTAGATACTGCAACAGAGGCACGAATTCGTGAAGCATTCCACACCACATTGAAGGATACTACCAAGATTATTATTGCCCAGCGTATCAGTTCTGTCATTGATGCGGATCGTATTCTGGTCATCGATGATGGTAGGATTGTGGGTCAGGGAACCCATGAGGAACTGCTGGCCACAAGTCAGGAGTATCAGGAGATTTATTATTCTCAGCAGGATAAGCAGAAGGAGGTGCAGGCATAATGGCAGAAAGATCTCGTGTTCGTTCCGCAGAAACATTATTGAAAAGATATCAGTCCATTGGTCGTGTACCCCAAAGAGGCGGAGGTCCGGGCCGTGGCCCTGGTCGTGGTCCCGGCGGCAAGCCGAAAAACACCAAGGACTCTATCCTGCGTCTGCTGAAGTATTTGGAGCGGTATAAGTTCTATGTGCTGATCGCATTTATTTGTGTGTTGATTTCCACCGGCTCCAATCTGGCTGGCTCCTACATGCTGCGCCCCATTATCAATGGTCTGGTGGAAAATGCAGATCTGAGTCAGCTGGCACTGTCCCTGCTGATGATGGGTGGCATTTATCTGGTAGGCGTTGTGGGCAACTATGTGCAGCAGCGTATTATGATCTGGGTCTCCCAGAGTGTTTTGAAAAACATCCGTGATGATCTGTTCCGTAAGCTGCAGAAGCTCCCGGTTCGTTATTATGATACTCATAATAATGGTGAGCTGATGAGCCGCTTTATGAATGATGTGGATTCCATCGGTGAAATGATGAACCACTCTGTGATTCAGTTGTTCTCCGGTTCCATTACCTTGATCGGTACTCTGGTTTTGATGCTGAGTATGAATTTGTGGCTAACCTTGATCACAATTGTATTTGTACCTGTTGTAGCTAAGGTAGGTGCAACCATTGCAGGCCGCAGTCGTAATTTCCACAGAGCCCAGCAGGCGGCTTTGGGTGCGGTCAATGGCTATATTGAAGAATCCATTACCGGCCAGAAGGTTGTAAAAGTATTCTGTCATGAAGATATTTGTAAAGAAGAGTTTGGTATCCTGAATCAGGATCTGCGGGAAAAGCAGATTAAGGCCCAGTTTTTCGGCGGCCTGATGGGGCCTGTGTTGGGAAATCTGAGTCAGATTACTTATGCCATTACTGCCTGCGTGGGCGGTATCCTGTGCGTAACCCAAGGCTTTGATGTGGGTGGTTTCTCCGTATTTATTAACTATTCCCGTCAGTTTAGCCGTCCCATTAACGAAGTTTCCATGCAGGTGAATACCATTTTCTCAGCGCTGGCAGGTGCCGAGCGAGTATTTGCTGTAATGGATGAAGAACCTGAACCGGAAGATGCTGATGACGCACTGCCCACCACCGAGATGAAGGGCCATGTGGAAATGAAAAATGTGTCCTTCGGCTACAATCCCGACAAGGTGATTTTGAAGAATATCAGCCTGTATGCGAAACCCGGTCAGGAGATCGCCTTTGTAGGTTCCACCGGTGCGGGAAAAACCACTGTAACCAACCTGCTGAGCCGTTTTTATGACATCCAGGAAGGTGAAATTACCATCGATGGTATCAACATCTACGACTATAAGCGTAAAGACCTGCGCAGTAATATTGCCATGGTACTGCAGGATACACACTTGTTTACCGGTACGGTGATGGAAAATATTCGTTATGGCCGTTTGGATGCCACCGATGAGGAAATCATCGCTGCTGCCAAGTCCGTTAGTGCCCATAACTTTATCGTGCGTTTGTCTGATGGATATCAGACCATGATTGAAGGTGATGGCGCCAATCTGAGTCAGGGCCAGCGTCAGCTGCTGAATATTGCCCGTGCGGCGATTTCTAAGGCACCGATTCTGGTACTGGATGAAGCCACCAGCTCTGTTGATACCCGTACGGAAAAACAGATTGAGCGGGGAATGGATGCTTTGATGGCTACTCGAACCACTTTCGTTATTGCCCATCGGTTGTCCACCGTACGCAATGCCAACGCTATTATGGTATTGGAACATGGCGTAATCATTGAGCGTGGCACCCACGACGAGCTGCTGACTCAGAAGGGGCGGTATTACGAGCTGTATACCGGAAAAGCAGAGCTTGATTAATAAGACCCCGGTATATCCTTTCGCAGCCTGGCTGCGCTTGCGCGCAGAACGTCTGCGAAGAGGATATACCGGGGATCTTTGAGAAATGAGGGAGGGAAGATGATTATGGAATATAATTTACAAACCGATTCTTTCTGTTTGAATCTGGACTTGATGGTGTATGAAACGGATGCTCTGATGCAAGTGAGGGTTTCCAGTGACGGATTTGCGGGAGAAACGCAAATGGATATTAATGTTAAGGAAATGGATGCGTTTAGTAAAAAGTTGTGGAATATCTATGAATCGCTGAATGGTTCTGCGAAAATTCAGGAGTGGTACGGTTATCAGCAGTTTCTGGAATTTGAAGGCGATGGAAAGGGACATATTACGATTCGAGGAATGATATGCTCTCACAGTGGTAGTGGATTTTTTCAGAAATTGAAATTTGAGAATAGAATTGATCAGACACAGCTGCGATCTTTTGCCAAAGAACTGAATGACTCATATTAAGAAAAACATCTTCCCTAACAGACGTTCTGCGCGTAAGCGCAGCCAGGCTGTTAGGGAAGATGTTTTTCTTAGTGCACCAACCGTATCTTCTGATGCAAATTTTCAATATAAATTGTATCCACTTTATCCGCCTTTTCGCCGTCCAGTGACCAGGGAATGGCCGGTGTGGCGGTGACGGTCAAGGCATTGGTACTGAGGAAGGTGAGCATGCGGCAGTTATACTTTTGTGTCTGCAGAGCTACCACGCATTCGTGGAGTTCCATGATATCCCGAGGGGCTCGCAGCAGCAAAAGCTCAAACTGGCCGTCGCCCATATCTACCAGGGAGGGATCCAGGGTCAAAACTCCGCCTATGCTGGTGGAATTACAGATGGCACCAAATAGATAATCATCTTCTAACACTTTATTTTCCAGTTGGATTTGGATGTGGGCTTTGCGCAGGGTGGAGAGTTCCTGAATTCCTTCTAATATATATGCCAGGTGCCCCAGAGCATTTTTTACATTTTGTGGAGTGGAGTAACTGGCTTTGGTAAAGGCTCCAAAGGAAGCAACATAGGCAAAATAACGATCGCCGAATTTTCCCACGTCATAGGAATGGGAGGTGCCGTTTACAATCTGCTTAGCGGCTTCAACCACGTTGCCGGACAAGTGCAGAGAACTGGCAAAGTCATTGGTAGAACCGGCGGGGATATAACCCAGCGGCACTTGCAGCCCGGTATCGATCAGTCCGGTAACGGTTTCGTTGAGCGTACCGTCGCCACCGGCGCAGACAATCAGGTCCATTTTGCTTCCCCAGCGTTGGACCGCTTTAATCGCATCGCCCTGGCAGGCGGTTACATACACATGGGTATCATATTGAGCACGATTGAATACTGCAATAATATCAGATAGCGCCTTACTGGCCTTTTTCATACCGGCGGCGGGATTTAAGATTAATAATAGGTGTTTCATAAAATTACCTGCTTTTTCTTTTATTATATAACAAAGAAATGAAAATCACAAGACTATTTCATAACCTGTCTTTTTTCTCGGTAGAAGTGTCTGAAGGCAATCCATTCGGCAAGGGCACAAATGGGCAGCGCTGCGAAAATATCTACCACGGAATGCTGCTTAACGAAGGCGACGGACAGGCATACCGAAATGCAAAAGAGGGTCAGGAGTGTTTTTGCCAGCGGGGATGCTGATTTTTCCTTGAGCCAGGTGGAAGCGATGCCGATGGAATATGCCACATGCAGGGAGGGGCATACGTTGGTGCTGGTATCAAAACGATACAACAGTCCAATAATATAGGTGAAAATATTTTCGTCGGCAAATTCGGTGGGACGCAGATCCTGGCGGTTGGGGAATAGGATATAGATTACCATGGCGGCAATCTGGGTTGTGATGATAAATTTCATCATATTCTTAAAGTTTTCCGGATTGTAAAGGGCAAAATACAAAAGAGACCCCACAATCAGTAAATACCAGCCCACATAAGGGATCACGAAGTATTCGCAAAAAGGAACAATGTCGTCCAGGGCACAGTGCACAGGCACGCATTTTTCGTAGGGAATCAGGTTCTCTGTTAAAAAGTACAGGGTAAAATAACCTACCCAGCCAAGTAAATATAATAAATGCTTGTATTCTGGATGAGTGACTTTAGAAAGTCGGAAGGAACGATAGTCAACAACGGGCTTTTTCATGGGGCACCTCCGTAACATCTTTGTTGGTGAGATAATATTTGCGTGGGAAGTTGCGATAGGGTACAACGGTGTGAAGGGGCAGACTGCGGGCGATATGGGTGATGGAGTCAGTGAGGATAGCAACTATTCGTTTGCGTTCCTGGGTGACCTCATTCTTGCTGTCATATTTTATGCCCTGACCGATATATGCTTTTTTGAGGGTGGGAGCAATGTACATTGGAACAAAAGTTAGCTCCTGTCCGGTTTTACGATAATACAATCGGGCCACATCTACAAAGTTCTCCTGGAATTCATAAAGAATGTTATTGCACTTTTCATCTTTTTCCGGGAAAATCAACAAGTTTCGGCCGTCTTTAAGCATATCAAGGGATTCTCGGAAGGTGCTGATAATACGTTTATCCCGATATACCGGGATGGTCCTGGCATTGTTGAAAAGACAGAAGGCTAATGGGGTAATGAGATGAGCCATCAGCTTAAAAAAAGGATGAGTCCATTTGAGTTTATGACTCCAGAAGTCGTTGAATGCATATGTGGGAATTTCTTTTAGGTTCATCATTTGTCCAGCGCACCAGATGTACACATTGGCTGGTAAAAATAGTTCGCCTATGATGGGGCCGTTTGTCTGAGCGTGGTTTGCGACAATAACAGCATTATGGTCGGGAAGGTTTTCCAGACCCTCAATCTGCACATTGCCATAGAAAAAATGAACCAGACTGCGCAGGATTTTAAATATAAATCGAGAAAGGCGGGATGTTTTTTTGACTTTCATTGGATCTCCTCTAAGTATGTTTGGTAAACTGCTAAAAAAGTAACAGTTTATAGTATAAGTATATGTTTTATAGTTCAACTTAATTTCAATTGAAGGTCAAGAATTATTGAAAAAAGGAACCGAAATTATGTGAAAAGTCCTATTGTATTTTTTATTGGCTGTTGAATCTTTGCCGAAAATGTGTTATTATAGAATAAATGGGGCAATCACATTATTTATGCCTCTTTCCGGACAGGGAAAGGAGAAAGAATTATGTTATCACCAGATGAAATTATGCAATTGGTCCAGAGTATGATTTGGCTGCTTGCAGGTGTTGGAGTTTTCATTGTAGGTATGAATTTTATGGGCGATGCACTGGAAAAGAGTGCGGGCACAGGAATGAAGCGCTTGCTTGAGCGAATCAGCAACAATCGTTTTTCCGGTGTTGGTATCGGTGCCGGTGTAACGGCGATTATCCAAAGTTCATCTGCCACATCGGTTATGGTGATCGGTTTGGTAAATGCCGGCGTTATGACCTTGATGCAGGCTACGCCCATTATTATGGGTGCTAATATCGGTACAACCATCACTGGTGTTTTGGTTGCTCTGAAGAATGATTATTTTAATATGGCCATGTACACTCTTGCTTTTGCAGGTGTTATGATGGGCTTTGTTCAGAAGGAAAAGGTGAAGATTGCCGGTAGCCTTTGTAGTGGTCTGGGTCTGATCTTTGTAGGTCTGAATGTGATGAGCAGTGAGCAGGCATTTGGCAATCCTCTGGTGGAAAACATGTTCACCGAGATTTTCAAGATGATTGATTTCCCGTTGCTGCTGATTCTGGTGGGTATCATTTTTACGGCATTGATTCAGAGTTCATCGGCCTCCACCGGTGTTGTTATTACAATGGTGGGTGCCAGTGTACTTCCTCTTGATCTTGCGCTGTTCATCATTCTGGGTGCCAATATTGGTACTTGTGTGACTGCACTGCTTGCTTCTATGGGCGCCAATGCCAATTCTAAGCGAGTTGCACTGATCCACTTTACATTCAATGTGATCGGAACCGTACTGTTTACGGCGATTATCTGGCTGTTCAGAGAGCCTGTGGTTAATTTCCTGGTTTCTGTATTCCCCGGTGATGATCCCATGTCTTTGCAGATGCGAGTTTCCCTGTTCCATGTTGTCTTTAATGTGAGTACAACTGTGGTTCTGCTTCCCTTTGTAAAACAGCTGGTGAATTATTCTTGTCTGATTATTAAGGATAAGAAGGAAGAAAAAGAGACCCTGTCCCTCAAATATGTGGATGACAGATTGCTGTCCATGCCTCCTGTCGCACTGATGCAGGTAAAGAAAGAGATCGATTATATGTATGGCCTGGTAGAGGAAAATACCCGTCTTGCCTTTGCTGCTATTGATACCGGTTCCGGAGTACATAGTGAACAGGTTAGCAAAAATGAAGAGATTATCGACTTCACTAACGGTGCATTGACTCGATTCCTGATTCGGCTGTCAGTTAATATGGAAGAAAGTGATGAAAAAGTTATCGGTTCTTACTTCCATGTTTTGAATGACTTGGAGCGTATCGGTGACCATGCGGAGAATTTCCACGAGATCGGCATTGAGATGCTTGGAAAGAAGATCGCATTTTCCGATACTGCACGTAGTGGTATTGCTGATATGCGTGATCACATTCTGCAGATGTTTACCATTTCCAAAGATGCATTTGAGAATCTCCGGAAGGACGAGCTGTCTCAGCTGACGGTTTTGGAAGAAGAAGTGGACGAAATGAAGAAGGCCCTTATTGCCAGCCACTTTGCCCGTCTGGCAGAAGGCAACTGCAGTGCGGATGTGAGCCCGTACTACTCATCCCTTATTTTGGGATTGGAACGTGTCGCTGACCATCTTGTGAACGTTGGTTTCAGTATCATGAATCCTACCGGTTCTGAAAAAGATGAAATGTAATAAGTAAAATAGAGGTGCGGCGTCCGGTGACGCCGCATCATTGTCATTTTGAGGCCTCTTATAATCGGGGCATTAAAGGAGGAGATATAGATATGAATATAGTAATTATCGGACTTGGAACGATTGGCAAGACCATACTGAAAAATCTGGCCGGGGAAGGGCATACCATTACCCTTATTGATGATGATAAAAAAATCATTGAAGATCTGATCGAGAGGTACGATGTTTTGGGCGTCGTGGGTAACGGTGCCAGTATGGATATTCAAAAAGAAGCGGGTGTGGGGAATGCGGATCTTGTGATCGCATTGACCCAGAGCGATGAACTGAATATTTTGGCATGCCTTGTGGCCAAAAAAGTGGGTGTAAAAAATACGATTGCCCGTGTGAGAAATCCTGATTACAGAAAGCAGATTGCTGTGATGAAGGAGGACTTGGGGATTGCCATGGTGGTGAATCCTGAAGAAGAAACCGCCAACGAGATCTTTGATATTATCGACTTGCCTTCGGTGAATCAGATTGAGCATTTTGCAGAAGGCAGAGTCTCTTTGGTGGAGATTGTTGCGGAAAAAGGGTGTTCACTGATTGGTGAGACACTTATATCTCTGGGTAAGAAATTAACAACGAAAATCCTGATTTGTGCAGTACAGCGAGGGGATGAAGTAATCATCCCTAACGGCCATTTTATGATTAAAGAAGGGGACCGAATTCACTTTACAGCCAATGCAAAGTCCCTGGGTAATTTTTTGGCGGAGGCGAAGCTGGTAAAATCGCCCTTTAAGAATATTATGATTATTGGTGGCGGACGTATTGGATACTACCTGGCGGATGCCCTGTCAAAAAAGAAATGTACTATTAAGCTGCTGGAAAAGGACCCTGCCACTGCAGAGGAACTGGCAGAGCTGCTGCCCCGTGCCACAGTGATTTGTGGAAACGGGACCCAGCATGATGTACTGATTGAAGAAGGCATTGAGGCCATGGATGCCTTCGTGGCGCTGACCGATGTGGATGAGGAGAACATCATTGTCTCCATGTTTGCCAACAAAAAGAAGGTGAAAAAGTCTATTACACAGGTCGAGAGCGATGATCTGTATGGTATGCTGGATGAACTTGGTATTAGTAATAATATTTCTCCGAAACATGTGGTGGCCGGCAGAATTATTAGCTATATCCGTGCACTGGCCAACTCCGTAGGCAGTAGCGTGTTGACTTTGTATCAGCTGGTGAATAATCAGGTGGAGGCTCTGGAATTTTCTGCAAAGAAGCGGGAAGCGTTTTACGATAAGCCTCTGCGAGAACTCAAGATGAAGAAAAATTGCCTGATTGCTTGTATTATTCGAGAGAATGAGGTGATTATTCCCAATGGTGATTCTCAGATCCATCTAGGGGATCATGTTGTAGTTGTAACCACCCATAAGAATTTTGACGATCTGAATGATGTGATCGAGTAAGGCAGGGTCACTATGGATTATAAGAAATTAGGCGGAATATTAGGTAAGATTATGATCCTGGAGGGTGTTTTAATGCTGGCCCCCTTGGGAGTAAGTTTTATCTATAAAGAATCCTTTGTACATATTTTGGCGTTTTTAATTCCGATTGTTGTTTTGGTGGTATTAGGCCTTTTACTTCAGATTCCAAAACCGGAAAGAAATAATATTTATCAAAAAGAAGGTTTTGCGCTCACAACAATGGTATGGATTGTAATGACCTTATTTGGAGCGGTGCCCTTTGTAATTAACGGGGATATCCCCAGTTATGTGGATGCATGTTTTGAAATGATGTCCGGTTTTACCACCACCGGATCCAGTGTGATTACGGATATAACAACAGTGTCCCGTTCGACTTTATTTTGGAGAAGTTTTTCCCACTGGATCGGCGGTATGGGGATCCTGGTATTTGTGTTAATTTTCATTCCGGAAAGTAACGATGGTTCTTCCATGCACCTGCTCCGTGCGGAAAGTCCCGGCCCCCAGGTGGGTAAAATCGTTTCCAAGATGAAGGTAACAACCAGAATACTGTATTTAATCTATTTGGGCATGACCATTCTTCAAGTCATTATTATGATGCTGGATAAGCCCATTCCGGGATATGAAAATGATCAGTTTTTCCTGAGTCTGCTTGCCACTTTCGGCTGTGCGGGAACGGGTGGTTTTGGTTTTATACCCGGCAGTGTGGAGTTGTTCCATCCCTTTTCCCAGTATGTGATGTCCATATTCCTGATACTGTTTGGGTGCAATTTCAGTTTGTATTATCTGCTTTTAATTGGAAAAATAAAAGATGTATTCCGCAGTGAGGAGTTCAGAAGTTATTTTCTGATTGTGGGCGCAGCCGTGGGCTTTGTTTTCTTAAGCCTTGTGGGAAGATTTGAAGCCTTTCCCCAGACTTATACCACGGAGGAAGCCTTCCGGCATGCGCTGCTGCAGGTGGCTTCCCTCATGACAACGGCGGGGTATTCATCAACAGACTATGATGTTTGGCCTATGCTGGCCAAAACCACACTGGTTCTGGTGATGTTCACCGGTGCCATGGCGGGTTCAACAGCAGGCGGCATTAAAGTTTCCCGAATTGTAATGGCTGTAAAGGGTGCTTATATTGATGTTAGAAAGTTAATCAATCCCCGATATGTACCGAAAGCAAAGTTCGAAGGAAAAAATTTGGAGCAAAAGACCATCAATGATGTGTTTGCCTTTATCACGTTATATTTCTTTATCTTTCTGGCAGTACTGTTCCTGCTGGCGTTTGATCCTGTGAATGGTCAAGTCGTGCAGATTGTCTCGGATGCAGGCACGTA
>JAFUJY010000306.1 GCA_017467985.1 Bacillota bacterium | reverse complement strand
CGCCAAGCGGACTCCGGGATTCTCACCGGCCGATATAGAGAATCTGATCAATGAAGCGGCTCTGCTCACAGCAAGGCGCAACGGCACCAAGATCAGGATGGACTAGATCGAAGAGGCAACTACCAAGGTCATGGCAGGTCCTCAGAAGAAGAGAGTTGGCATTCGTCGCAAGAAGCGCGTATGCAGCTTCTGTGCAGAGAGCAGCGAAGTGCTGAGCTACAAGGATGTTGCAAAGTTGAGAAAGTACGTTTCCGAGAGAGGTAAGATCCTTCCTCGTCGTATTAACGGCAACTGTGCAAAGCATCAGCGTGTTCTGACTATTGCTGTTAAGCGTGCTAGACATCTGGCATTGATGCCCTACACTGTAGAGTAATTATTTAAACAAATTATTAAAACGTCGTCCATAGACCGTGGACGGCGTTTTTTTACTTGAATAATACGCCGGGATTTGCTATAATCATGGTTGAAAGGAAGCTTATTGCAAGGCGAAAGCCATGGAGGTTATGATGGAGAGTCGAGTGCAATTTTTATCCAGCGCTCAAAATGCATATCTGAAAATGTTAAAGAGCCTGCAGTCCAAAAAGGGGCGGCGGGATAACGGTCTCTTTCTGGTGGAGGGCAGTCGTTTGGTGCAGGAGGTATGTGCCCCCTGGCAGATGGATGCTCTGGTGATGACAGAGATGTATTATGAGTTGAATGAAGATTGGAAAAAGCTGGTTCAAGCGTATCCTCAGGCAAAAGTGCTGGTGGTACCTGAAGAACTATTTAAGAGTATCGCAGATACTCAGCACCCCCAAGGAATCTTGGCGGCGGTGCGTATGAAAGAGTTTGGTCTGGAGGTTCTGGTGGAAAAAGAGAATCCCTTCCTGATTCTGCTGGAAGATCTGCAGGATCCGGGCAATGGCGGAACAATTCTAAGAACAGCCGATGCGGCAGGAGCCGATGGAATCCTTTGCTCCAAAGGAACGGTGGATTTTTACAGTCCCAAAACAGTGCGGGCATCCATGGGTTCAATCTTTCATTTACCGGTGGTGCAGGCGGATGATTTTGAGCAAGCCATGACGTGGCTGCAGAGTCGTGGTGTGCGTATTCTGGCAGCCCACTTACAGGGCAGTAAGCCCCATTTTGAAGCGGATTTTACCGGTGGCTGCGGCATTATGATCGGTAACGAAGGCAACGGGTTGAGTGATAAGGCTGCGGATGCAGCCGACGAGCGGGTGCGAATTCCCCAACCAGGCCGGGCAGAGTCACTGAATGCATCGGTGGCTGCAGGAATTTTAATTTATGAAGCGCTAAGACAGCGAACAGGAGGAAATGAAAAATGTTAATGGAATTATTGCACATCGGACCGATTACAATTTATAGCTACGGCTTGATGATGGCATTGGGGATGATTGCCGCCGTTTGGCTGGGTATGAGACGGTGTACCCCCCGGGGCCTTGATAAGGATGAGATCTTTAACATGGGCTTTATGGGTATTGTTGCCGGTGTTATCGGCGCCAAGTTAACCTATTACATTGTGGAATTGCCTGCAATTATCGTAGATCCCTCCATGCTGTTGGATCTGACCAGTGGCTTTGTAGTATATGGTGGTATTATTGCCGGCGTTTTGATTCCGGTCATTTATGCAAAGGCTAAGAATCTGCCCATCATGAAGTATCTGGATGTGGCTGCACCCTGCATCCCCTTGGCTCAGGGCTTTGGCCGTATCGGTTGTTATCTGGCAGGATGCTGCTATGGCTGTGCTACAGATTCTTGGATTGGTGTAGTTTTTCCGGAGGGAAGCTTGGCTCCCGCAGGTGTATCCCTGATTCCCACCCAGTTGATCTCAGCCATTGGTGACTTCGCAATTGCCGGTATTCTGCTGCTATACACTCGTAAGGATAAGGAACATCCCGACGGTACTGGTATGGCATGGTACATGGTTCTGTATGCTATTGGTCGTTTTGTAATTGAGATCTTCCGTAATGACCCTCGGGGGAATGTGTGGTTCCTGTCCACATCCCAGTTTATTTCTATCTTTATTTTCGTAGCCGGTGTCATCTGGTTGGTAGAAGCCATCAGCAAGCACAAAGCTGACGCGCAGGCTGCTTTGGAAGCAAAGGTGGAAGCGGAGCTGGCTGCTGAAGAAGAGGCAAGAAAAGAGAAGGCCAACGAATTGAAAAAAGTTGGGGTGGCCTTCGAAATCCATGAATCTCCCGCCATCGTAGAGGAGGGGACAGAAGAGTCTGCAGAGGAAGACGCACGGGAATAAGATGTTTTGGGTAGTGCAAAGCCCTCTGATGTCAGATCATTTATCTGATATCAGGGGGCTTTTTGTATGCTTATTAATTCACTTTTGTTCCTTCGGGAGCAGTTACATTCACCTGACCATCATGAATGGAGACCTTCAGTTCACCATTGCTCATGGGGATGGTGGCATCAATGTCAGTCAGACCCAGCAGATGGGGCTGAACCGTAACGATTTTACCACCGTCGGCGATCTTGATACCTACGATATACTCAATGATGAAGGCCAGCACGCCGGAGGACCAGCCGTGACACAGGGAGTGCCGCAGCTGGGTGTAGCAGTAGCGGCCATAGTCGCCGTGCAGATCCTTTTCGCCGGGCTTGGGCAGCTCGTCAATACGGCTGCTGCCTTCTAACCATTCGATGTCAAAGTCTTCCCAGAAGCTGGTAGCACCCCGGGAAAGCATGCCGCCGTAGTAGGATTTTAACATATCCAACATATCCGTACCGCCGGCACTGGCTGTGGCAGACAGAATATAATAAGATA
This sequence comes from Bacillota bacterium, assembly GCA_017467985.1. GTDB lineage: Bacteria > Bacillota > Clostridia > Lachnospirales > Bianqueaceae > Faecimorpha. The sequence goes on along the minus strand of JAFUJY010000306.1, from coordinate 5,238 downwards.
GGAAGGTGGACATGTCCTTGGCGCCGCCGGCCTGCAGCATAGCAGCGTCAGCTTCGGGGTGATTACGCCCTGCCAGAACCTGGAATGCACGAACGGGCTTGCGGGTGGTTTCGTGATCCAGATAACACTCCAGCTTACGCAGAATATCCCGGCAATCGGTGTTTTCTTCCATTTCCAGGAACTTCATGGCGGCGAAACGCAGCTGAGAAGCCACGCCGTAGGGTTCATCGGGAGTCTCGTGGGTGGACCAGTCCAGGAACAGGGACAAGGAACCATTACCATCCAGCAGCAGAGTACCATCCTCGGCAATGCATGAGTTAATGTGCTCCATGACTTTCAACGCATAATCCCGGTTGGCAGTATAATAATCCGGACGACCGGTAATATTACAATAATCACACAGATTGATCACCCACCAGGCAGAGTAGGTGGGAATACCATTCACCCATTGATCAGCGGGTGTAGACTCCCGCAGGAAATCCAGAGAGTTCTGGATGTTGGGGGTATCACCAAAGATGTACAGAGAGGTCAGAATCTCAGGATGGAGATCGCCGCACCACACCAGACGATCGCGCTTGATGCCGTCCCATACATAGCCGTTCTGGAAGTTCAGCTTCAAGGTGTAAGCGGCAGTGTTAATGATATCATTTACCAGAGAATCATTGGTAACGATGGTGGCCTCACGCTCCAGAGCAGGCAGCACAGACACTGCGAAAATACTCTGGATCAGAACGGTCACATCCTCCAACAGTTCCAGTCGTACAAAACGAAAACCAGTCTGTCCAATAATTTGGTCGGACATGTTGCTGGTCATCATTTCAAAATCTCGGGGAGAATGGTCATTGGTGGCATTTTTTTCACCGATGCTGGAACAGGCCTCAGACGCAGATTCACCAAAGGTAATGCGCCATTTTGTAGTATGGTTATTATTGATAGCACGAGTCAGAATTCGTACGCTGCCGCACAGCTCTTTGCCAAAGTCCAGCAAAATCCAGGAGCCTGCACCGTTAAACTGGGCACAGTGATCCAGCTGAAAAGAAATACTGGCGGGCTTAGAAACTAAAAGTTCATCAGAGGAGTCCACATTGTAAGAATCCATGATGCGTACAGGACACCACTCCTGACGCAGTTCTTCCCGTTTAGAACCGTCACTGTGAATAATCATGTTACAGAACCTCCTAATATTATACTAAAGGATTACCTTCCCATTCACTGGGAGTGTCAAGATGCAGAATTTTGGCAATGGTGGGCGCCAAGTCCAGAATGCTCACACCATGCAGCTCCTTGCCGGGCTGGAAAGGCTCGCCCAGGAAAAACATGGGGATGGTCATATCCTCAGGCATGGTGGTGCCATGGGTACAATCGTGACCGCCATGGTCCGCAGTAACGATAATAATATACTCATCACCAATGGTCTCCTGCACTTTCTTTACATTATTTATAGCGTTGTGGAGATAATGCAAATAGGTGGGGGTCATCCAACCACAGTTGTGGCCGCCCTTGTCATCGGTTTCCAACATATAAAGGAATACAAAATCCGGATGATACTGCTGAACGCATTCCAGTGCCCGCTGGGTTACGACGTTATCGGTATATTCCTCCACATAGGCATCGATAAAAAATGCATGATTTAATGAACCGGGCTGGGAGATTTTACGCAGGGGTTCCCAATTATAAAACATGGCAGCGGCCTTATTTGCTGCACGGACTTGCTCCATAATGCCGGGTACAGCATCAATAGGCAGAAGATGCTTGCTGGAAAGCATGCCATGACGCTCCGGAGAAACACCGTGGAACATGGAGGTGTGACAGGGCATTGTTACGGAAGGATAAACGGTCTGGGCATCCAGAGTATAAGAACCAATCTGCATCAGTTCCTGCACATAGGGGTTACCACACTGCAGAACACCATCAGGGCGCATACCATCGATGGAAATCAGAATCACTTTCGGGTTCATAGATGTACTTCCTTTCTTGTGAATAAAAATAAGATTGTCCATGCTGTCCCGGAATAAAAAGCTAAAAATAAGACACAATAGACAGAGAAAAGAGCTTGTTTATCTGCATTATAGCAGATTTTGAGAAAAAGACAAGAGGGGGGTGAAAATTTTTATGTTAGAATATTGGGATAAGTGTTACAAAAGGATTACAAAAATGGTTTAAAATATTAAAAAGGTGTTGACAAATACGGTTGAGAGTGTTACAATACACCCATGCTGTTTTTAACAAATAAGAAAGGAAGTTTGAGAATGAAGAAAATAGCTAAGGTTGCCGCATCTTTATGTCTATCGCTTGTATTGTTGGTGGCGTGTCTGCCCACAATGGCGGTGCATGCGGAAAGCTCTTTTGTCCCTCGTCTTACTGCACCGAGCAGTGACAACCCCTACTACTTCAGTGATCTGAACTTGTACTACCGGTATGGTTACGGTATGCCGAACTGTACTGCCTACGCTTACGGCCGTGTATATGAGATCTTGGGCCATGAACCCAGCTTGAGCCGTTGGAATGCAGGTAAGTGGTGGTTCGACAATATCAACTATGGTTGGTACTCTTATGGCAGCACGCCGCAGGTCGGCGCAGTTGTTTGCTGGGATCGTTGGGATGGTGATTCAGGCCATGTAGCCGTTGTTGAAGAAGTATACAATGATGGAACAATCCTGATTTCTGAGTCCTCCTGGGGCGGGACCATGTTCCGTACCCGTGTGATGAATGCCGACGGTTCTGACTATCTGAACAACTATCGTTTCCTGGGTTACATTTATGCCTACTCCGGCACAGGCGGTGGCTCCGCTGAGTCCGGTGTACGTCCTCTTTTGAAAGTGGGCAGCCGTGGCTCTTATGTAACAGAACTGCAGCAGGAACTGTACGAGCTGGGTTATTTGAATGCTGCACCCGATGGTGCCTTTGGTTCAATAACTGAGAGTGCAGTGCGTGTATTCCAGAAGGCCAACAGTCTGGTAGCCGACGGTATCGTTGGTTCTGCCACTTGGGCCAAGTTGTTCAGTGATGATGTAATCGGAGCAGCCAACTCCGGTATTGGTGAAACAGAGACTCCTGATAACAATCAGAGTCAACCCGAAAACAGCACACCTGTAACTCCCGAGAACAATGAAACTGTTATTGATCCTTCCAGTATGCCCATTCTTCGTAAGGGCAGCATCGGCAGTTCTGTAGCCATTATGCAGACGCTGCTGAATAACAAGGGTTATAATGCAGGCGCCGCCGATGGTATTTTCGGCAGCGGTACATACAGCGCAGTTATTGCCTTCCAGAGAGCTCATAGTCTGAGTGCGGATGGTATTGTGGGTTATAATACCTGGTCTGCACTGGCTGCAGATAATAATACCACTGCACCGGAGGTTTCTCAGCCTTCAGACGAGCCCACCACCGATAGTAATGCAAGTTTTGATCCTGCATCCATGCCCATGCTGAAGAAGTGGAGCACCGGTGAAAGTGTTAAGCTTTTGCAGACCACTCTGAATGCCAAGGGATATAATGCCGGAACAGCAGATGGTGTTTTTGGCGGCAACACATATAATGCGGTTGTAGCCTTCCAAAGAGATTGTGGCCTGTCAGTAGATGGTATTGTAGGTTATAATACCTGGTCTGCACTGGCCAAATAAGAAACGGGGTAAGATAAAGAGAGTCGCTCACATCGTGTGAACGACTCTTTTTTAATGGGTAGAACATAACGAGCGGGCTATTTTATAGCCCGGTATGACGACATGTGACGGCAGGACGGTTCTGTCGTCACATGTCATTTTTTGTTTTATTTTAGCGGAAAACGCGGATTTTTAGGGCTGAAAGACCAAAAAGATTTTTATTATCTTTATGACTTTAATCTGTCGTGGGGATCCCTTTTGGTGCGAATTAGGGTATGCTGTATATGGAGGCGGGGCCCACCCCGTGCTCTGGGGAGGGGAGGCTTAATCCGACAAGGTGATTATGGTAACAATTCTTCTTTATTGACTTTTTGGTGAGCGGTATCCCGCACCGCTCGCCAATCATTTTTTTAAGAAAGGTGGAGGATGTATGGCACAGGAAAAGATTCCGGTGAGGATTGTAATCAAAGAAAAAGAGTATGAAAAGCGGTTGGAGGAGCTGCTGCGCAGGCAGTACAAGGGTCGCATTATCATTGATGAAGGTGTACGTAAGAAGGTGGTTATGCTCAGTGATGAACCAGCGCCCCAGGAAGATCCACTGTGGGTATGGCTGAATTTTGGTGAAGGGGATGAGGGGATCAACGCATATCAAAGTGTGGGGCAGTTGGTGAGGCATATTGAATCGGTCTGGACCCCTTCCATGGGAGAGTCAGCTCCTCATAGTTATGGTTCCATGGTGGTACAGGAGGAGCCTCCGGAATACAGAACAAAAGAGAGGTTTGACAAGTTAGTTTGTGTATTTTCCCCTGTGGGAGGATGCGGTAAGACCACCTTTTCCATTGCCTATTGTGAGGCAGCAGCCAGAAGAAACCCTTCTAAAAAGATTCTGTATTGGAATGCGGAGGGGGCTGCGGATTGGAAGCTATATTTTCAAAATGAATGTCCCTTTAATATGTCTGATTTAATTTATTGTATGTTGATGGAGGGGTGTGATGGATTGAATGAATATCTTAGGGAGATTGCTGTGGGGCAGCCCAATGGTGTATTTTTTATTAAGCCCTGTAGTTCCTTTCAGGATTTGAATGTTTTGGGCAGATTAGAACTGTACCAACTGCTGAAAGTTTTAACGGATTATTTTGATATAGTGGTTTGTGATATGAATACCGCATTTGAAAATGTAAATCGTCAGATATTGAAAATGTTTGGACATAGTTTCTTTTTGGTTAATGATGTGCCGGGAAGCAGGCTGAAGTTCCAGGATTTTACCGATAGTCTGCGTCAGCAGCAGATTGAACAGGACTATATGGGGGAACGATGTACTGTGTTATGTGTGGGCAGTCAGACGGGAGAGTGGAAGGATATGAAAGTGAAGATGGGGGAACCGCTGCCGTGGAATACGCGAATGTTTCGTGAAAATAATGGCAGATTAGAGCTGCGACAGGACAGCAATTATTATGAACGAGTGCGTCAACTTATATGATGAGACCCAATACCAGCAGCTGAGAAGTTTGGTGCAAAAGGGGTTGGGAACGGAACGGGAAGAGACGGATGAGCAAGTGCGCCGACAAATTTTTGAAACCATTTCCCAAAGCGTTAGGAATAGATATATTCATGTAAGAGAGCGAGTGACACTGGG
>JAFUJY010000305.1 GCA_017467985.1 Bacillota bacterium | reverse complement strand
TGCATAGGTAGCGTCCCGCTCCTTGCACTCCTCGATGGTGTACTTGGGCTTATCTTCCATGGTGTAATCCAGGAAGGACAGCTCCAGCTTACCGGAGAAGTCGGTGATCGTGCCGACATCCTTGAAGACTTCCCGCAGACCGGTTTCCAGGAACCACTGGTAGGAATCCTTCTGGATCTTCAGCATGTTGGGGATCTGAAGGATCTCTTCATACTTCGCGTAGGATTTACGCATGGTCTTGCCGTACATTACGTCCTTGACCATTGCCATATGGATCATCACAGCCTTTCTTTCGAATTGTGTGTTTTTCATGATACGCTTGGATGGGTTGTCAATTTTTGATAAGTTATTACTTGACAGCCGCCCCTATCTGTGCTAAAATGACCATGTTGGAAGGAATGTCCAGAAATGGGCATACTATCACAGTATGGAGTATCATTGTATCATACCCAACAAAAAATGTCAATGGATAAAACCCACAATTCCGAGGCTCATGCCTCGTTTTTTTGCGCCATTTTTCACCATAATCCCCTAAAATGAATGTAGGGGCGACCATCGGCCGCCCGTTGTCCGCCAATGATCGCCTTTACAGAACCAACGCAAATTCGCCCCTCCCCTGTCATTGCGAGGAGCGCAGCGACACGATGATCCGTTTTCTCCTTAATTTTTATTGAAAATGCCTACGCTTCCTATTATAATAGCAGTAACCTGAATCATAGATAAAGTGAAGAAAGAACGTGAAAAAATGAAAAGAATGCTCGCCCTGCTGTTGGCTATCGTTATGTGTGTATTCCTGTGCGCTTGTGGAAATGGCAGTTTGTCTGAAATCGATTCCTCCCCAGCAGAATCAACCTCGCCTGCTACCGAGAAAATTATCACACCCACTTTTGATCCTGCCCAGAGTGCTTACGGAAATATCCATGCTGCTTATGAGATCGTTCACGAATTTGGCTCTGATCTCCATAACGCGTGGCACATGGCCTGCTATGATAACGACAAGCTTAAAACCAGCAATACGATAAAATTGCTTTCCTCCAAACTCCAATATTTGAATGAAGATGACCTCATGATTGGCCTTGCCTTTGTTTTGGCCAAGAACAAATACCAAGAGAATTGGGATGAACTGACCGAAACAGAAAAGGGAAATACATGGAATCCGCAGCCAAATACGCGGGCGATGATTTCTTCAAGGATGGGAGTATCGTAAGGCGTACATACAAGATAGAGACGGCAATATCTATGAAGCCTTGCTTAACATTGCGAATGGGCGTGATAGGAAAATACTATATGCTATCAGTAATGTGCGTAAAATAGATAAAAGAGCTGCCCGCGGCGTCGTGCCCTCAACCAAAAAAGGAAGGGGCTCGCTCACAAAAAGCAACTCTCCTGTAGATAATTTAACAGAAGACAATCAAAATGTCAAGAAGCAATACTCCGTCAGCGAACACACCGTCAAGAAGCGCGATGTGGCCAGGCAGTTGCAGGCAATCATTGACCGTGGCGGGGATCCTGCGGAGCTGCAGCGATATGTCAATTCTCTTCAGGGAGATACCAGTACCCGCGGGCGTTCTGCAAATGTAGATAACCTCATTTTCATGACAACTTGGACCGTCATTCGTGGCTATGAGCAGAACGGAAAGGTTATGGAAGTTGAAAATCTGTTAGAACACGCAAGAGCTGAAATCCAAAAATTAGGGTCTGATTCTGAACATTACAAAAGTCTCAGGGGTTTTTATACCACCATTAACTCCTACCTCGAGTTGTGCAGCAATCCCGAGCTCTCCTTTACCCAGTTTACAGAGATGCAAAACCAATACGAGAAAGAAGCCAGAGATTATATTAGTGACTTGGGCTTCAGCTTTGGAGAATAATACAAGGAGCGGACTTTTGTCCGCTCCTTGTATTATTTCTGCATCTATGATTGCAGGAGATTGCCAGCTATGCACTAAGAGCTTGTACGCAACTAAAGTTGCTACAATCTCTAAGACGTCGCTTCGCTCCTCGCAATGACATGGAAATTTACAGCTGGCGGTCAATGACCGCCCCTACATCCTTGTATATACACTCGTAGGGCGGAGGCATACCTCCGCCGACCCGGTATCGAAACACTGTGCGCCCGCTTGGCGCGGAAAGGAATCGATACTGCGTCGGCGGGGTCATGACCCCGCCCTACATTTTTATTTACTGTTCCAGCCCCGCCGGTTCACGGCAACCTCGCCCTTATCGAAGACGAAATTATAGTATGCCGTGTTCAGGATATCCGAAGAAATGGAGAACCGGGTGGCGATGCGGCGGTTCATGTTTTCGATGTAGCCCTCGGGGATCTCACTTTCGTCCACCAGATAACGGATCTCGCCGGTGTTAGCGTTGAACCAGACCTTATCGGTGAGCCAGCTCTTGTCGATGAGCACCGCCGCATGGGTGCCATCAGAGAACACATCGGTGCCCGCCAGCATTCTGGAATCGAACTCAAAGCCCCACAGATTCAAAATCGTGGGCAGCACATCCACATTGCAGCAGTATTCGTCCACCACGATGTTCTCTTCCATGCCCCCCACCCAGAAGATCAGGCTGGACTTGTACTTGGAGAAATCGTCGATCTCATAGCCGATCAGCTCGGAATACTGCTCGTCGCTGAGGCCATAGGGGAAATGGTCGCCTGCAATGACGATGGCGGTCTTGTCCGCCACGCCGGCCTCTTCCAGCCGATGCAGCAGATATTCCAGCGCCTTGTCCAGCTCGATGTGGCAGCTCAAGTACGCCTTGATGGTATTGCTGCTGTAGGGCAGATCCTTGACCTGCTCCCAATTCTGCTTGGCGATCTTATTGGAGGAGGTGTCATACTGGTAGTGACCGGAGAAGGTCATGTAGTAGGCGTGGAACTGGTCCTGTCCAATATAATCGTCAATGGACTGCTCCATCATTTCCAGGTCGGAAGCCGGCCAGGTACTGGTGAATTCCATGCCATCTCCGGCAAACTGCATGGTGTAGCCCATGTTGGGATGGGACTCATTCCGTCCGTAATAGGTGCCGCGGTAGTTGTGGTAGCCCCAGGACTGGACCCCCAGCTGCTCCTGGAACACGTTGCCCAGCGTAAAGGGCAGGTAGCTGCCCCGGGACGCATACAGGCTGGAAACTGCCTTGCTGCGGGTGGTATCCGGGTACAGGCCCTGCATCAGGGCATACTCGCCATCGGTGGTGGTATTGGGGAAGGTGTTATAATAATTGTTGAACAGGATCCCCTCGTTTGCCAGCTTGTACAGCGTGGGGGTGACCTCCGGATGGATGGCGGCTGTGGAAAAGCTCTCCGCGCACAGCAGGATCAGATTGTAATCCGCCAGCATACCGGTATAATCATTTTTGTTGGTACCGGTGAGCTGGGCACAGTAATCATTGATGGCTTTGGTCTTTTCATCCTCAGTCATGGCGTTCAGCTCTGCCATATCAATGTCCATGACATTATATTCCACCACTTTGACCTCTTCCTGGACCGGTTGGGTCTCCTCCGGGATGTAATAGCTGCTCTCCTCTTCCCTGCCCGAGCCCAGCAGTTCCAGACGGAAGGTGGTCAGCAGACCGAACCGCTGGGCTGTCTGGTTGGTGGCAATGGTGCTGCTGTGGTAATAATCATAATCAGAGAACATGCCGGTTCCAGCAAGATACAGCCATTGCTCCATCCCCAGGAAGCCCAAAATCGCACAGGCCAGCATCAGAATACGGCACAGCCAGCTGGTGGGAGCAAAACGCTCCCGGAAGGCCTTCCGCAGCAGTATCAGCACCACCACCGGCACAAACAGAAGCACCAGCCACAGTTCATGATCCACCATGGTAGACAGCAACTCCCGCCAGAAAGAGGTCATGGCCTGGCCGCCCTGCTCCATCATCGTCACGGAATACATGGTGCCGAATACAAACGTATAGACCATCTGACTGCCGTACAGCACCG
>JAFUJY010000304.1 GCA_017467985.1 Bacillota bacterium | reverse complement strand
TGTGACTTACCAAACGATGGCGAGGCTTAATGTAAGTCGGGGCGTGCCCCAGAAAATCAGAAAAATGTGGAGCGTGGCTCCAAGAAATCAAGGAAAGCTGGAGCGTGGCTCCAAGAAATCAAGAAAAACTGGGGCCGGGCCCCGGAAATAGGAGGACTTCATCATGAATTTTAACGGTATCGATTTTGACACTTATTTTAAGCATTATCCGGATCAGAACGGTTATTTTGGAAAGTATGGCGGAGCTTATGTTTCGGATGATCTGCGCAAGGCCATGGAAGAGATCACAGAGGCATATTTTACCATTTGTAAGTCCAGTAAGTTTATTGGCGAGCTGCGCCGTATTCGTCGGGAGTTCCAGGGCAGACCCACTCCCATTTCCCATCTGGAGAGATTGTCCGGGAAGCTGGGCAATGTGCAGTTGTATGTAAAGCGTGAGGATTTGAACCATACCGGCGCCCACAAGCTGAATCACTGCATGGGTGAGGCTCTGTTGGCCAAGTATATGGGCAAGAAGAAAGTTATTGCTGAGACGGGTGCAGGCCAGCACGGTGTGGCTCTGGCAACGGCAGCGGCATATTTCGGTTTGGAATGTGATATTTACATGGGTTCTGTGGATATTAAAAAGCAGGCTCCCAATGTAGCCCGCATGAAGATTCTGGGTGCCAATGTGGTAGAGGTAAAGGAAGGCTTGGCAACGCTGAAAGAAGCAGTGGATGCAGCATTTGCAGCCTACTGCAGAGAATATAAAGATTGTATTTATTGTATCGGTTCGGTACTGGGTCCCCATCCCTTCCCCATGATGGTGCGGGATTTCCAGAGTGTGGTAGGTATCGAAGCCCGGGAGCAGTTTGTTGGCATGACCGGTGAACTGCCGGATGCAGTGGTTGCCTGTGTGGGCGGTGGTTCCAACGCCATGGGGATCTTCAGTGGATTCTTGAATGATCCGGTGGACATCTACGGAATTGAGCCTCTGGGCCGTGGTACTGCTTTGGGTGACCATGCAGCCAGTCTACAGTATGGTGAAGAAGGCATTATGCATGGTTTTAACAGTATTATGCTGAAGGACGAAAATGGCGATCCGGCACCGGTTTATTCCGTGGCCAGCGGTCTGGATTATCCGTCTTCCGGTCCGGAGCATGCGTTCCTGCATGACTTGGGACGTGTAAAATATGATGTGATCTCTGACGATGAGACCATTGATGCATTCTTTACCCTGTCCCGTTTGGAAGGTATCATTCCTGCCATTGAGAGTGCTCACGCAGTAGCCTATGGTATGAAGCTGGCCAAGAAGATGGGCCGCGGTTCTATTTTGATTAACTTGTCCGGCCGTGGCGACAAGGACATGGATTATATCATTGAGAAATATGGTATTCGGTAATGTAAATTCCCCTCCCAGGAGGGGAATTTTTTATGCCCAATTGACAGCGACAAGGCAAAATGCTACAATGAAGAAAAAGAGACAAAGGAGCGGTGAGATATGGTACGTGAAATACTTACAGCTTGGGATATTTCGGCGAAAAAGATCAAGGAAAAAGAGCGTGGCTGGTGGATGATAGATGATGTTTATGATCTAAGAGACTATAAAAATGTGAAGTGGGCAGCAGAGGAAGTCCAAATGCTGGAGGATATGAGTAAGTGTGGTTTACCGGTGGATAAAGTAATCTGTACAAAAGAAGGAACTGCATATGACCCACAGGGGCATGTATTGACATGGAAGTGTAAGGGGGAGCCGGTACAACAGGTAGACCGGTTCAATGGCAGAATGTTTGGCCGTGGAATTGGAGAGGTGACCAAAGCGCTGAAGCAGCATGAGATCCAGGAGAGAATATGGGACGATGGCTTGGCAGATCAGCTGATGATCTGGGAATTCGTATTTGCAATGGAAGGGTGGCCGTTGATCTCGCAGCAAGAATGGAACAGGCTGATTGCAAATTTGCGGGAAAAAACTTCTGGGCTGCGGGTACAGATGCTGGATCAACGGATGCGGGTCGGTAGCTTTTTATTTGAAGAGGAACGATTCTCCGGATATGTTAGTTATTTTCACTTAGAAAAAAGGCTTTGCCTGGAGAGCCTGACCAATATGTTAGTGCGGCTGTTGTGTGAAGGGTATATACCTCTGCAGGAAGGGTGGCTTGATGTGGTAAAACAGGTCATTATGGGATATGAATATATTATACCTATGTCAATGGATGAGAAAGAAGCGCTGGTCTATATTATGGAATATGAGGCAGTATTGTTTACTGCATTAGCGTTGAACTCTATAGATAGGAAGAAAGACGCTTTGATACGTGCAAAGGTGTTTCATATGATTCGGATGAAGGAGGCAGAACTATGATTTTTACTCAAAAATGGACGGGACGGCGCGTAGGCTATGAAGAAAGTTTTCCGGTAACGGTGCCCGGTGATATTCAGGCGGATTATGCCCAATTTATGGGCTGGGGCGATGTGAATTATGGGGATAGCTGGGCCAAGTTTCGCCAGTTGGAGGATGATACTTGGGTATACAGTACCCGTGTACAGTGTGAAGCTAATGAAAATGAACGGGTGTATTTTGTCACCAAGGGGATTGAGTACGAGTATGATGTGTGCATGAATGGCAAAGTTCTGCTCCATCACGAGGGGATGTTCACACCGGTGGATGTGGATATTACAGAGGCGCTGAGCTACGGCGACTTGTTAGAAGTGATCATTTATCCCCATCCCAAGCGGGAGGGTGCAGCGGAGTGCCGGGATCAGGCAGACCAGTGCTGCAAACCTGCGGTGGGTTATGAGTGGGACTGGCATCCCCGTTTGCTGGTATCCGGCCTGTGGGACGAGACTTACATCGAGACCCGTAAGGAAAGTTTTATCCGGGATGCGGAAGTCTTTTATACCTTGGATGAGGACTTGAAGGGGGCAGAGGTTCGCTTTGAGATCGATTGTGATGGTGAATGTGAAGTGGAGCTGTATGGTCCTGATGGTTTGCTGGTTTATCGAGGCCCGGAGCGGGTCATCCGTCTGGAGAATGTAAAGCTGTGGTGGTGTAATGGCCAGGGGCATCAGAACTTGTATCAGTGGGCTGTGTACAGCGATAGTAAAATGCGCCGAGGTCGGATTGGTTTTCGTCGTGTCAGATTGGTGATGAACGATGGAGCCTGGGATGAACCGTCGGTATTTCCCAAGGGCCGCAGTAATCCGCCCATCACCATTGAGTTAAATGGCCGCCGGATTTTTGCCAAGGGTTCCAACTGGGTAACGCCGGAGATTTTTACCGGTCAGATTGACTGGGGGACTTATGAAAAACAATTGGATCTGGCACGGCGGGCGAATATGAATATTCTGCGCTGCTGGGGCGGAGCCATTATTAATAAGGAAAGCTTTTTTGACCTGTGCGATGAGTACGGTCTGATGGTATGGCAGGAGTTTCCCCTGGCATGTAATAATTATGTGGGTACCCCCCATTATCTGGCAGTGTTGGAGCAGGAGGCCCGGGCCATTATCAAGCGGGTGCGCCAGCATGCTTGCCACGTGCTGTGGTGCGGCGGTAATGAACTGTTTAATGACTGGTCCATGATGACGGATCAGTCCCACGCCCTGCGTCTGCTCAATAAGCTATGTTATGAAATGGACTTTGATAAGCCCTTTATTCCCACATCACCCATTATGGGCATGGCCCATGGACATTATCACTTCCATGAGGTGGACACTGGACGGTATAGTTTTGAGATCTTTAACGGTTCCTCCAATACTGCCTACACGGAATTTGGCGTGCCCGCCATTGTGGATGTGGAACAGCTGAAGCTGGCCATTCCGGAGGCGGATTTGCATGATCCGAAACCAGGTGGTGTGTGGCAGTCCCACATGGCCTTTGGTGCCTGGGGGGAGGAATCCTGGTTCTGCAAGGGCATCCTGGATGATATTTTTGGCCCCCAGGAGACGCTGGAAGATTATATTGAGAAGAGCAATTGGACCCAGTGTGTGGGATATAAGCATATTTTCGAAGAGGCCAGACGCCAGTGGCCCCATTGTTCCATGGCCATCAACTGGTGCTATAATGAGCCGTGGATCAACGCAGCGGGCAATATGCTGCTGGAATACCCGGCCAAGCCCCGTCCGGCCTATTATGCGGTACAAAGTTCCCTGCGGCCGGTACTGCCCAGTGCCCGCATGGAGACTTTTGCATATGATGGGGGAAGTGTATTTTCAGCAGAGCTGTGGCTGCTGAATGATGCGCCCGTAGAAGTGTCAGATACCATTCATGTATATATCATTATAGATGGTGTGAAAGAGCATGTGATGGACTGGAAGACCGGTGTGGTGCCGGCTCAGACCAACAAGCGGGGACACAAGATCCAGATCCAGCTGCCGGCTGAGGCCGTTACCCAGAAGCTGATACTGCGGCTGGAGTCCGACCGTTACGATGTGAGTGAATATGAACTGCTGCTGCGGGGCAAGAAGAAAGTGGACGAGCCTGAGGTAAAAATATTAAACATGTGAGGCGGAAAAATATGGTGTCAAGGTTGGGGAAATAATTGAGATATAATAAGAAGAGGCTATGAAAAAATTCATTTTTTCATAGCCTCTTCTGCAAGATCAAGCCCTTCCACAGAGAAGATCGGCAAGGGTGACACTGTCAAGATAATCTCCGATCATATCGTGAAGCTTCGTCCACATAGGAAGCGTGCGGCACTCACCGCTCCTTTCACAGGGCTTGGCATCACATTCAAGGCAGGATACGGGTGCAAGATCGCCCTCGGTTAAGCGGAGAATTTCGCCAATCTTGTATTCTTCGGGCTTACGTGTCAAACGATAACCGCCGCCTTTGCCCTGAACACCCTCAATGATCTCATTTTGTGTCAGCACGGGCAAAATGCGTTCCAGATATTTGAGTGAAATTCCTTGTCTTTCGGCTATTTTTTTCATAGCGATATAGTCGTCGCCTCCGTTCTCGGCAAGGTCAAGCATTACGCGCAGAGCGTATCTTCCTCTTGTTGATATGATCATAACTTACTCCTTCAAGCATTGTTTTTCTAATTATACCACAAGTTGGTAGGTTATTCAAGTTTTTGGGAACAACAATGTCCGCAAGATAGGCAATCGGAAGACATTTCGTGATCATATTCGATGCCGTTTCTGTCATAGTAGTCCTGTAGTGCCGCCTTGATGGCTTCTTCGGCAAGCACGGAGCAGTGAAGCTTGTGGACAGGCAGGCCGTCGAGAGCTTCAACCACCGCTTTATTTGTTAGTGCAAGGGCCTCAGACACGGGTTTGCCTTTGATTAGCTCGGTTGCCATAGAGCTTGAAGCAATGGCAGAGCCGCAGCCGAAAGTCTCAAATTTCACATCGATGATAATATCGTTTTCAATTTTTAGATATATCTTCATAATATCTCCGCATTTGGCATTGCCAACCTCGCCGATACCGTCAGCGTTTTCTATGACCCCCACGTTTCTCGGGTTGCGGGAAATGATCCATTACTTTTTCACTATATAATGCCATTTTATATACCTCATTTCAAAATAAAATTCTTTTTGCCTTCGCAGAGGTCTCTCCAAATGGGAGAGATACTGCGAAGATATCCTACAACTTCTTTTACAGACTCGAGAATATATTCTAGTTCGGCCTCGGTATTTTCCTCTGACAAGGATAGGCGCAAAGAGCCGTGGGCAACGTCGTGTACTCTGCCTATGGCGAGGAGTACGTGGCTAGGGTCGAGGGAGCCTGAAGTACACGCCGAGCCTGAGGAAGCGCAGATTCCTTTGTCGTCAAGAAGCAGAAGGAGTGATTCGCCTTCAATTCCTTCAAAGCAGAAGCTGACATTGGACGGCAGCCTGTGTTCATGATCTCCGTTAAGGGCAGAATGGGGGATTTGAGAAAGGCCAAGAATCAGCTTGTCACGAAGGGCAGTGAGTTTGAGGGTGTTTTCGTGGATCTTGGCGCACGATTCCTCCAATGCGGTGGCCATACCCATGATTGCAGGGATGTTTTCTGTTCCGGCACGCTTGCCTCTCTCTTGGGCACCGCCCTCGATCAGAGTGGTCAGCGGTATTCCTTTTCTTGCATAGAGTACACCAATTCCTTTGGGGCCATGAAATTTGTGTGCAGACAGAGAAAGCATATCGATATGCTGCTCCTGGACATTGATATGTAAATGTCCCACCGCTTGCACCGCATCGGTGTGAAAGATTACACCTTTTTCGTGACAAACTGCTCCAATCTCAGATATGGGTTGAATCGTACCGATTTCGTTGTTGGCGTACATGACAGTCACCAGGCAGGTATCCTCACGAATCGCATTGTATACCTGCTCAGCACTTACAAGTCCATTTTCGTGAACGTCAAGAAGTGTAACCTCAAAGCCTTGCTTTTCCAGCTTTTCAAGGGTGTGCAGAACGGCATGATGCTCAAAAGCAGTGGATACGATATGCTTTTTTCCTTTTCTCTCGCCAAGTCTTGCGGCGGAGAGAATGGCTTGATTATCAGCTTCACTGCCGCCCGAGGTAAAGGTGATCTCTCTTGGCTCGCAGCCCAGAAGCCTAGCAATGCGTTCACGGGCATTCGCAAGGGCTTCATTCGCCCTCTGTCCTTCGCAGTGAAGGCTTGAGGGGTTACCATATATTTCATTCATGTATGGTATCATTGTTTTTATTGCCCCCTCACTTATTTTTGTGGTGGCGGCGTTGTCTACGTATATTCTCATAAATATCTCCTCTCATATGATTCATAAAGCTCCGATAGCCGCCGTAACGACCATCGGAGCTTACTTTTTAGTCAGCAAACAGCGGTGTGGATAAATATCTGTCACCCGTGTCGGGGAGCAGAACAACAATAGTCTTTCCTTCATTTTCGGAACGCTTGGCAAGCTCGATCGCCGCATAGGCCGCAGCGCCCGAGGAAATTCCCACAAGTATGCCTTCGCTCTTACCAATCAGTTTACCCGTGGCAAAAGCATCCTCGTTTTGGACGGTGATGATCTCGTTATAGATTTGGGTATTCAGTACGTCAGGAATAAAGCCTGCACCAATACCTTGAATCTTATGGGCTCCGGCAACACCTGTGGATAGAACTGCAGAGGTTGCCGGCTCAACGGCGACGATCTCTATGTCGGGCTTTCTGGATTTCAGATATTCACCAACGCCTGTGATCGTACCTCCTGTGCCAACACCTGCAACGAAAATATCCACATCGCCATCAGTATCCTCGTAAATTTCAGGACCTGTGGTTTCACGATGGGCCCGGGGGTTCGCAGGATTGACAAACTGACCGGGAATGAAGCTGTTGGGAATTTCTGCTGCCAGTTCTTCGGCCTTGGCAATTGCGCCCTTCATTCCTTTCGCACCCTCGGTAAGCACAAGCTCTGCACCGTAGGCTTTCATAAGCTGTCTGCGCTCCACTGACATGGTTTCGGGCATTATCAGTATCACACGGTATCCCCTAGCGGTGGCAACTGATGCAAGTCCGATGCCGGTATTACCCGAGGTAGGTTCAATGATGACCGAGCCCGGGGTAAGCTTGTTCGAGGCTTCCGCGTCTTCGATCATCGCCTTGGCGATTCTGTCCTTGACAGATCCTGCAGGATTAAAATATTCCAGCTTTGCCAGGATTCTTGCCTTCAGTCCAAGGGTCTTTTCCATATGTGTGAGTTCCAAAAGGGGAGTTTTTCCAATCAATTCATCTGCGGATGTATATATTCTGCTCATGATTCTGCCCTCTTTACCGCCTCAAATCCTCTTTCCAGATCGGCAATAATATCATCGATATGTTCCGTTCCGATGGAAAGACGAATGGTGTTTGGCTTGATCCCCTGATCTAAAAGCTCCTGTTCGGAGAGCTGGCTGTGTGTGGTGGTTGCGGGGTGAATTACAAGACTTTTGACGTCCGCAACATTGGCGAGAAGTGAAAAGATCTTGAGGTTATCAATAAACTTATGTGCCTCTGCCTGGCCACCCTTGATTTCAAAGGTGAAGATGGAAGCACCGCCGTTGGGGAAATATTGCTGGTAAAGCGCATGGTCGGGGTGGTCTGCAAGGGAGGGATGATTGACCTTCTCAACCTGTGGATGCTTTGTAAGGAATTCTACTGCCTTTTTGGTATTTTCTGCGTGGCGTTCCAACCGGAGGGATAAGGTTTCGGTTCCCTGCAAAAGTAGGAAGGCCGCAAAGGGAGAAATGGATGCGCCCGTGTCACGAAGCAGGATCGCGCGGATATAGGTGACAAATGCTGCCGCACCCGCCGCCTTGACGAAGGATATACCGTGGTAGGAAGGATTAGGAGCGGCAATAGCGGGATATTTGTCCGATGCTGCCCAATCAAACTTACCTGAGTCAACGATTACGCCGCCGAGGGTCGTTCCGTGACCGCCGATAAACTTGGTTGCGGAGTGAACGACGATATCTGCACCGTGCTCGATAGGGCGGATGAGATAGGGCGTACCAAAGGTGTTGTCAACCACAAGGGGAAGACCGTACTTATGAGCGAGCTCTGCAAGAGCATCGATGTCAGGAATGTCACTGTTGGGGTTGCCGAGGGTTTCAATATAGAGTGCTCTCGTATTCTCCTTGATCGCCGCCTCCACCTGAGCAAGGTCGTGGATGTTGACAAAACTGGCGGTGATACCAAAGTTAGGAAGGGTATGTGCGAGCAGATTATAGCTTCCGCCGTAGATCGTCTTTTGGGCTACGATATGTCCGCCGTTCTGCCCGAGAGCCTGTAATACATAAGTAATTGCTGCCGCACCCGAAGCAAGAGCCAACGCCCCAACGCCACCCTCAAGGGCTGCAATGCGCTTTTCAAATACATCCTGCGTAGAGTTGGTAAGTCTGCCATAGATATTACCGGCATCAGTCAGGCCAAAGCGGGCTGCCGCATGGGCAGAGTCATGAAATACGTAAGATGTGGTAGCATAAATCGG
Organism: Bacillota bacterium; assembly: GCA_017467985.1. Taxonomy (GTDB): domain Bacteria; phylum Bacillota; class Clostridia; order Lachnospirales; family Bianqueaceae; genus Faecimorpha. The sequence continues at coordinate 27,494 of JAFUJY010000304.1, read as the reverse complement.
CACGGCGCGTGCATCTGTTGCGGGATCTGCCTCTTCTTGACCTACATGAAGCTGAAGTGTTTCGAATTTATAATTGTTAGACATAATGATTCGTTCCTTTCGTATATAAATGTGAGATTTTCAGTACAAAGATTCAACCTTTATTTACATCGACACATTCGACCGAAGCGGAAATTCTCTCTGACGAGCTTTTCAAAATCCTTTCCCATTGCTACACCTCCATGCCTACTTGTTTAGTAGGTAAATGCATTATACCAATAATTACCTACTTTGTCAAAAGGTAATTATTAGCTTTTTCAAAAAAAATTGGTGCCGCAAAAGCGACACCAAGATGTATGGATATTGACGACTCAACGAAGTATGTCGTGAGCCTTTTGTTTATTTCAAGCGTTTGTCAGAGCGGGTGGCCAGGCGGGTCCCCACGCTTTGGAATAATTGTACCAGCAAAATCAGAAGAATGACTGCGGCTAGCATAATTAGATATTTGTAACGGTAATAACCGTAATTGATGGCAATGTTGCCCAAACCGCCGCCGCCGATGATACCGCTCATGGCAGAGTAGCCTAAAATGGTGGTGATGGCCGTGGTGGCGTTGGAGATCAGAGAGGGAATGCTCTCAGGAATCATGACTTTGATAATAATCTGCAGGGGAGAGGCGCCCATACTCTGGGCCATTTCAATAATATTGGGGTTCAGTTCCCGCAGACTGGTTTCGGCTAGACGGGCCACAAAGGGAGCTGCGGCGATGACCAGGGGGACGATGGTAGCGGTGGTTCCCACTACAGTACCTACAATAAAACGGGTCAAAGGAAAAACGAGAATCATCAAAATTAAAAAGGGAATGGAACGGAAAAGGTTGATGATTACGTTAAGTGTGCGCATGAACCAGGTGGGCAGGGGCATGATACCATCTTTTTCACCTACCACCAGCAATACGCCCAAGGGCAAGCCAATGATGAAAGCAAATAAAGAAGAAAGAAGGGTGACATACACGGTTTCCCAGATGGCAAGGGGGAATTGAGTTTGGATCACCTGCAGGGCTTCCTGTACGGTTTCGTTGGAAAATAACTTTTCTAGCATGGGATTACCTCCGATGGGCCAACAGCTGGCGGGCCGCGGCGGATTTGGGTTGGGAGAAAACTTCAGTGACGTCACCTTGCTCCACAATCTGGCCTTCATCCAAAATGGCCACGTGTTTGCAGACGGTTTCCACCACGCTCATTTGATGGGTGATGATGACGACGGTAATCCCCAGTTGTTGATTGATGTTTCGGATGAGTTCCAAAATGGAATTGGTGGTATTGGGGTCCAGGGCACTGGTAGCTTCGTCGCACAGCAATACCTTGGGGTTGGTGGCCAGGGCACGGGCGATGGCTACGCGCTGCTGCTGCCCACCTGAAAGCTGGGCGGGATAGGCCTTGGCCTTGTCCTTAAGACCCACAATGTCCAGAAGTTCCATGGCTCGCTGGGTAGCTGCTGCTTTTTTCATACCGGAAAGTTCCAGGGGAAAGCATACATTTTTCAGGCAGTTACGCTGCATAAGCAGGTTAAAGCCCTGAAAAATCATGGTGACCTCCCGTCGAATGCTGCGAAGCTGAAGCTCAGAGAGGGTGGTCAGGTCGCGGCCATCAATAATAACAGAGCCGGAGTCCGGTCGTTCTAGCATGTTAATACATCGGACCAGGGTGCTTTTACCGGCACCGCTCATGCCGATGATTCCGAAGATGTCGCCGTCGGGGATGGAGAGGGATACATTTTTTAATGCCTCTACTGTGCCTTCGGCAGTATCAAAGGATTTGAATACGTTCTTAATTTCAATCATATTTCCTCCATCAGCAGTCCGACAGAACTCAAATCCTGCCGGACTGCTGTGCTTTATTTACTTTTTAATTGCATCCAGAGATGTCTGCTTGCCGCCATAGATGCCCAGGGGCTCCACGTGAATGACAGCAGCAGAGACGATGTGGGTACCATTCTGGGCATTGAAATCATCCAGATAGGGGGCGTGCTGGAAGTAGTTGGCGTCGATTTCGCCGCTTTCTACCACGTTGTTGGGCTGAACATAGTCTGTGAATTCTTTGATGTCCAGGGTGATGTCCTTAGCGGCCAGGATTTCTTTAACGATGGCCAGAATCTCGGCGTGGGGTGCGGGAGAGGCAGCAACGGTAACGGTCTGACCTGCCAGAGCGGAGTAGTCGAGAGTGGGATCATAGCCGTCGGTGGGTTCATCCACAACAGAAACCACGGCGCCGTCATATTCGGAGGCGATGAAATCAGCCACCTGCTGACTCTTGAGCGCGGCGGCCAGAGCTTTGATAATATCAGAGTCTTCATTGCCTTCCTTTACGGCCAGGATATTACTGTAGGCAGAAGAAGAACCTTCAATGCCCAGAGCATCACTGGTGGGGTTGAGACCGGCATCAATGGCATAGTTGGAGTTGATTACAGCAAAGTCCACGTCTTGCAGAACATTGGGCAGCTGTGCCGCTTCTACTTCTTTAAACTGGATGTCGTAAGGGTTCTGGGCGATATCCAGAATGGTGGCGGTGATGCCTGCACCCTCTTTTAGGGTGATATAACCCAGATCCTCCAACAGCAGCAGGGCGCGAGCCTCATTGGTGGTGTCGTTGGGGATAGCGATGGTGATTTTGTCGGAACCGGAGCAGCCGGCCAGAGTAGTCAGAGCAATAATAATGGTCAGTACGAATGCGAATAATTTTTTCATGATAATAATCTCCTTTTTTGTGTTAGTCATATATGAATGCAGTGGTGAGAGGAGTGATTCACATTCGTCCGAAACGGAAGTTTTCTCGGACAAGTTTTTCGAAATAAATGCCCATGATGTAGGTCCTTTCTAAGGTTTGTATGCATTGTAACCCTGTATAATAAAGAAACCGGAAGACTCCGATGAAGTCTTCCGGTTCTAAGCAATGTGATCTGCCAGGATAATCAATCAAGCAGTGGGCTCGATGATGGAGAACTTATCGGATAAAGAAGCATCAAAAAACATGCACATGCGGCACATGTACATCTCCATCATCATCATAGCGGTTGTGGTATAGCTCTTAATCATGATCGTGTTCTCCTTTCCTTACAGGTTGGCTTGATTATAACGCCGGTTTTTTGATTTGTCAACAGCTTTATGAGAAAAATTATAAAAAAGCATGTAAAGCATCCAGCTGCCTGAGGGCTGCGAAACGACCAAGGCTATAGGCTGTAACAAGCTTGGTGGGATCATTTTCAGTGCGGCCCACGGGCAGAGGAGCATCCGGACGAATGACAAAAACATCACCGGCGGAGACGCCGATGGCACCGTCAAAAGTAATGCCGTTTTCCATGAAAACAGCGATGACACCGGCGGTAAAGAGGGCCCCGCATGGCGCCCCCTTCTAAAATCAATCCAGTCTTTATCATATAGAGAACTTGATTTTCGGATTTAAGAACTCCTGCATTCGTACATCATAAGCTGCCTGGATTTCCTTTTCAAAAGCCACGGGGGCATCAACCGCGCCCATGGAGTCCAGCACATGTCGGGTCAGCTTGGGGTTGTTCACCAGGATGGGGCCCAATTGAGCGGTAATGATGGTATTGTGCAGGTGGATGCCTTCCAGAGAGGATTCGGGGTTCATTCCGATTCCTTTTTTACAGGATACAAAGGGGCAGGAAGAGTTATCACCATACCAGTAGGTGAACTGACTGCGGAAGCCCAGAGTATCGAACTGATCGTGGAAGGTGGCCAGAGTCAATCCGTTATAACGGGTATACTGGGAGCGCTTAGCGGTGAAGGGAACGATGCCCAAACCGGGGATCTTGCGACCATCCCAGTTCTCGATATAGTCAAAAAGAATTTCGCCGGCATTACCGGTGAACAGCATGGGGACGCCGGTCTCCAGCAGTTCTTTTAAGCGAACACGATAGGGAGACAGCATAGCAATGATTTTCTCCTGGTTCTTCTCAGAAGCGGTTCCCATGTAAATAAAGTCCGGAGTCTCGGTAGCAAACAGAGGTTCAGTACCAAAAGTAGTGGGAACAAACTCAGCATCCGGCAGACAGTGCTGCAGATATTGGATATTACCGATGTCGCCAAATAGATTACAAATTTCGGGGTAGAGGATTTCGATGATCATTTTATGCCTCCTCCTTTTCTTCAAGACGGGCTCTTAGGATCGTATCGGCCGTTCTGGCCTTGTATGCGGTATAAACATCATGAAGCAGGAAAATTGTGTCTACATCATCCAGGCGAATCGCGTTGACAGCATCAGCCTCTTCGGGGATACAGGTGATCCGGGAAGGATCGGCACCGCCAACCAGCAGGCGAACCTGATGGTCCAGACGACGCAGACCGCTGCAGATGATCTGTATAATGGAATCATCCACCAAGAATTCAAAATCGGTATCGTACAGCCAAGCGATGTTTTCGCTGGTGGTCTCGGCATCGCCCAAGTCGTCGATCATCAGTACCACGGCTTTGCGCCCGGGGGTCTGACGGATGGTATCAAATACTCGAGAACAGGCCACAGGGTTTTGACCCTTAGCCAGGGTAGAAATCACGCGCTTGCCGCCAATCACTTGATCAATATAACGGCTCTTGAGGATCTGCAGCTTTTCGATGGAAGCCCGCAGCTGGATGGGCGTCAGACCAAACTCGCTGAGCAGGGCAACTGCGCTGGCCAGGTTATAGGCATCGTGGGAGGAACCTACCATTTTCAGATCGGTAACCTGGTCGCCGATCCGCATCTGAAGACGACCATCCTTGATAGAGGTCACAGCATAGTTCAGCTCAGGAGAACCGAAGTCACAGCGGGTACAATGGGCGCGGCCAATATGATGATACCGGCGGAACTCATACTGCATGGGAGCGCCACAGTAGGGACACAAAGGCATATCCTGAATGATGTTGGCAGAGGTCATATCCTCATGTTCCAAAGGCTCGATACCAAAATATACACGGTCATTATTGGGGGCCAGACGGGCGCTGACCAGATCATCACCGTTCAATACCAGCTTGGTGGAAGCGGGAATGTGCTGGTCAAGAATATCAAAAATAAACTCAGAATGGGCGTTGCGCTTGAAAGAGTCGCGAAACAGGTTGGTGACCAGCAGAAGGGTGGGGTGAACATGGGGGTAAATCAGGCGAGAACTGCGTTCATCCAGTTCCAGAACCACCAGATCCTTCACCACCTGTCCTTTCCAGTTCAGGGTGTTGATTAATGTAGTTGCAATACCGCCCAGAATATTGCTGCCGGTACGGTTACTCACCGGGTCAAAACCGTTCTCAATGAGAATGTCGTTGACCATGTTGGCAGTGGTTGTTTTGCCATTGGTACCGGTGATACCGATAATGGTCTTGGGCTTGTCCATCTGTGTCAGAAAATCAGGGCAGATCTTCATGGCCAGAACACCGGGATTGTGGGTACCGTTGCGGTGCAGCATTACCAAAGCTTTGGAAAAAAGCTTAGCACCATAAAGTGCAAGATAAAAACGAATACTTTTCATTCGTAGGATTCCTTTCTTCAGGGTATTTTAAGGTACACCTATTATATCAAATTCTGAACGGATATGCAAGTAAAGTAAATTATTCATAATAAAATAGTTGGAATATGAAGTCTTTGATGATATAATAACATCAAAGACCTAGAAAACATATAGGGGGTATTTGTCATGAGAAAGATTCAGGAAGTGCTGGAAAACAGAAATGGTAATTATATTCTGCCCTTTTACTGGCAGCATGGTGAGGATGAGGCGACCCTGCGTGAGGGAATGAAGCGCATCCATGAGGCCGGGATTGGTGCAGTGTGTGTAGAGTCCCGACCCCATCCGGAGTATGTGGGCCCCAAGTGGTGGGAGGATATGGACATTATTCTGGACGAGGCGAAAAAGCGGGACATGAAGGTGTGGATTCTGGACGATGCTCATTTCCCGACGGGGTATTTGAATGGCCGTTTGGCAGAGTTCCCCCAGGCCCGCAAGCAGCTGGTGGTTCATTATTGTATTGATGTGGTGGGCCCGACGAAGGGAACCTCCTTTGTAATTAAATTAGAAGATGAAGAAAAACTGCTGGGCGTGGTGGCAGCTCGCCGAGATCGCAAAAATAAAGAAAGTATGGCGGATCTGGTGGATATCAGCGACCATGTGCAGGGTCAGAAGGTGTATTGGGATGCGCCGGAGGGGCTGTGGAGTGTGGTCATCATTAAGACTACCTATAAGGGCCGTGATCGCCAGACCCATGGAAATATGATTGATCGTGCCACAGTGCGTCTGCTGCTGGATATTTGTTATGAGCCCCATTGGGAACATTATAAGGATGAATTTGGTAAGACTATTGCGGGCTTTTTCTCCGATGAGCCTCAGATGGGTAACAGCGGTGGTGCGTCCATGCCGGGAATCGCTCAAATGGGGAATCTGGCCATGCCGTTGAGCTGGTGCGGTGAAATGGAAGAAAACTTAAAGGAGCAGTGGGGTCCTCAGTTTTTGCTGGCACTGACCGCCTGTTGGTACGAGGTTAAGGATATGAGCCCGGCGGCTCGCCTCTCTTATATGGATAATGTAAGTAAGCTGTTCGAGGTGAACTTTTCTCAGCAGCTGGGTGACTGGTGCCGTGAGCACGGCGTGGAATATATTGGACATATTATCGAGGACAATGGTTCCCATGCCCGATTGGGGCATGGCCCGGCACACTTCTTCCGGTCTTTGTGGGGACAGGATATGTCCGGTATTGACGTGGTACTGCAGCAGATCCGTCCCGGTCTGGAGGATACGGAGTTTTACCGTATTGATGGACAGGCCTTTTACAATGGTAAGTTGTTCCATAATATTCTGGCGAAGATGGGCAGTTCTTTGGGTCATATGGATCCGAAGAAGAAGGGACGTACCATGTGCGAAATCTTTGGCGCCTATGGCTGGTCCGAAGGTTTGAAGATGATGAAGTGGCTGACGGATCATATGCTGGTGCGGGGCATTAACTGGTATGTGCCCCATGCTTTTACCATGAAAGATTTTCATGATCCGGATTGTCCGCCCCATTTCTATGCCCGGGGCAATAACCCTCAGTATCCGTACTTTAAGTATGTGATGAATTATATGAATCGTGTGAGTCACCTGATCAGCGATGGTCGTCACGTACCCATGGTGGCGCTGCTGTATTCTGCTGAAGGGGAATGGATGGATTATAAGACTTCTCAGCCCCTGGAAGAGGTGGCTCTGGAACTGAACAGGGCGCAGATCGACTACGAGATCGTGCCGGAGGATGTGCTGGTGACCTGCCGGGCAGAGGATGGCACCTTTATGGTGGGCGGAGAAAAGATGCAGGCGCTGATTATCAGTGCCCGGGGATGCATCAGCGAAAGAATGTATCATTGGTGCGAAGAGGCGGCAGCCTGTGGCGTGCCGGTATACTTTGTGGATGGGCAGCCTAAGGTGGTACAGCCCTTGGCTATTGCAGAAAGTGTACTGCCGGAGAAACCGGTGGGCTGCGTGATTGGTCTGGAAGAACTTGTGCCGGAGCTGAAGGGCAAGGGAATGTATGAGATTGAGTGTGATAGTGCCCAGCCCTATCTGCGTTATTATCATTATGTACAGAATGACGGAGATCTGATTTTGTTCTTTAATGAGGATCCTGTGAATGCAATTGACACCTGGGTGAAGGTGCCCATGAATGGAGAGGTTTGCTGGTACGATGCCTTTGATAATGTACTGCGCCGCGCAGAAGTTGACGGAGATAAAGTAAAGCTGACTTTAACTCCTTATCAGGCGTTGGTGCTGTGTAATGATCAGAACGGTGCCTTTGCACCAGAGGTTGACGGAAATGCTGAAGTGGCTGCGGAACTGAAAGAGTGGCAGCTGACGTTAATGCCTGCGGGTAAGGATGATCTTTGTGTGGTAGAGGAAGCTGAACTGGTGAACCTGGCTGCAGCGGATCAGTACCAGGAATTCTCCGGAACCATGATTTATGAAACAACGGTTATTATGACGGAGAAGTATAAGACGATTGCCATGGACTTGGGCGATGTATATGAAACTGCAGAAGTGTGGGTGAATGGCGTATCCGTGGGCGTACGAGTAGCACCTCCTTATACTTTGATAATTGACGGAGATGTATTTGTTCAGGGCGAGAACGACATGAAGATTGTGGTGGTAAATACGCTGGGACATCAGCAGAGTCAGCAGGATCGGTTCGGCATGACCCTGCCTCAGGAGCCGGTGGGCTTGCTGGGACCGGTAGTAATCAAAGGGGTAAAGTGATATGAGCGATGTTTTAATGAGTAAATACCCGGCGGCTTGGTACCGGGACCTGTGGCGGGAAGCCTATCCGTCAGGCAATGGCCAGGTGGCTATGCTGGCTTATGGTCATGTGGCGGATGAGACGGTGATTATTAATCATTCGGCCTTGTGGCATCATCAGGTGAAAACCGAGGTGCCTCAGCTGCATGGAGCGCTGGAGCGGACTCGCAAGATGATGGACGAGGGCGATTTGTGGAATGCCAACTGGGTGATCACCAATGAGGTGAAGGCGCAAGGGTACAAGGCAGCTTTGGGAGCACCCTTCCCGGTATGTGCGCTGCGCCTGGGGCTGAATCAATATGGTGGTTTTTCCCATTATCGCCGATATCTGCATATGGACCGGGGGGAGATTGTAGTCCAGTGGAAGGATGACGGACACCCCATGTGCCGTCGGGGCTTTGTTTCCAGGGATAAAGACGTGGTGGTCTGGAAGATTCAGTGTGAGACCAAGCCGCTGGATATGACCGTGCGTCTGGCGCTCCATGAGACCGGTGAGGATGACGTGGAAAGAAAACGCCAGGAACTGGGGGATTCTTTGAAGGTTCATTCCGAAGGTGCTTACATTTATTATGCAGGAACCAACGATGATGGTACGGATTTTGGTGCAGTAGCCCGGGTCATTGGTGAGGCTGCTCCCAATGGTAAGGGTGGTCTGCATGTAACCGACGGTCATGAAGTCATGGTATTGGTCAAGGTCTTTGTGAAGAGTCTTGATCGTGAGCAGAGCTTTGCCCAGTTAAAAAATGAACTGGCAGCTGTGACGGAGAACTATGATGAGCTGTTGGAGGCGCATCGTAAGCTTCACGAGCCTTTGTATCGCAGTGCGGAGTTGAAATTGGAAGAAGAGCCGGAATTGGTGGATGCATATAATGAGCATTTGCTGGAGGAAGCCTTTGATGACGGAGCACCCAATGTGCTGTTGAATAAATTGTGGAAGTTCGGACGGTATCTGATGATTTGCGGAACCCGTCCCGGGGCATTGCCCTTCCCGTTGTATGGCATTTATCATGGTCGTTATTCCATGGCCTGGCCCCACAATATGGCCAACGAAAACACCCAGATGATCTACTGGCATGTGTTGGGCGGCGGTTTGACACAGTTGTATGAACCGTTGATTGATTATTATTTGGGATTCTTAGATCAGTATCGGGACAATGCTCGGAAGTTGTTTGAACTGCCGGGGATCTATATGCCGGCGGGAACCACACCCGGAGTTGCCATACCCAACCAGGTCGTACCGGTTATTATGAACTGGATCGGCTGTGCCGGTTGGATGGCCCAGCATTTTTACAGCTATTATCAGTATACCGGGGATAAAAAGCTGCTGGAAGAAAAGATCATGCCCTTTATGAAAGAGGCTGCAGACTTTTACGAGGCCTATTTGGTCAAGGGTCAGGATGGCACATATGTGATTTATCCGTCAGTTTCGCCGGAAAACACACCCAAGAGCCTGATGCCCAGTGAAGAATGGGAGGATTTGGCTCATCCTTGTCCGTCAGCCTATAATTCTACGATGGATATTGCAGTGATCAAAGAACTGCTGACCAATTTGTGCGAGGCGGCCCAGCTGACAGGATTATATGGTGAGAAGATTGAAGCCTGGCAGGAGATCATTGCACACCTGCCTGCATATGAAGCCACAGATGACGGAGATATGAAGGAGTGGCAGTGGCCGGGTCTGACCCAACGCTACAACCATCGTCATTTGTCCCATATTTATCCCATGTTCCCTGGAAGAGAAATCATTAAGGGCGTGGCTCCTTCAGAATTGACGGATCAGTTTGAAAAGGCGGTGGATAAGCGGGAACTGGGAGCCCAGACCGGATGGTCATTGGCCCATATGGCATCCATTTATGCTCGTTTTGAACGACCGGAGGCGGCTCTGGCCAGCTTGGATATGATGTGCCGAGCATGTTTGACCAAGAGTTTCTTGTCGCTGCACAATGACTGGAAAAGTATGGGCCTGACACTATTTACCCAAAACGGAGCCTTCGCGCCCATTCAGCTGGATGCATCTTTGGGTGTGGTGGGCGCCATGCAGGAAATGCTGCTTTTTGCCCAGCCTGAGTGTGTGAAGCTTTTGCCGGCGCTGCCCAAGCGTTGGGGCAAGGGTTACACCCGTCTGCATTATATGCAGGGTGAAGTGGAGATGTCCTGGAATCGTGATGATCATGAAGTGGAGATCATCTTCCATCCGGAGCGACCTGCCAAGGTGCAGGTTCTTTTGCCGGAGGAGTGGGCGAAGGGCCTGCGGATAAATGACGGAGAAGCCTTTGTGAATGGCAGCGTTTTGGATCTGAGTCAGACGGTGATCTTAAAGAGATGATTACGCCGATTCTGGATGGAGAGAGTAAGACACCTCTCTACGAGCAATTATACGACTATATAAAGGAAGAAATTCGGTCCGGACGGATGGCAGAAGGCGAAAAGCTGCCATCCAAGCGGACATTGGCATCCTATCTGAAGGTGAGCCGCAGCACGGTGGAGATGGCCTATGACCAGCTGTTGGGGGAAGGGTATATTCGATCCAAAGAGCGCAGTGGCTTTTATGTCCGTCGAGCGGAACGCAGCTTTGAACGAAAAAAGCCGTTGACAACCGGGCCGGAGAAAGTGACGGAGGAAAAGAAATTCTTGTATGACTTGCGTACCTCCGGCGTAGATACGGAAAAGTTTCCTTTTACCGTGTGGGCTCGGCTTATGCGGGATGTACTCAGCGAACAGGGGCAGGAACTGCTGCAGTCCTGTCATCCCCAAGGGCTACTTTCCTTGCGGGAAAGCATTTGCCGATATCTATACGCCTATCGCCGGGTGGAGGCTGCGCCGGACCAGATCGTTGTGGGCGCGGGAACGGAGTATTTATTTGGCTTGCTGATCCAGCTGCTGGGGACGGACCGACACTATGCGGTGGAGGAACCGGGCTACCCCAGGGTGAATCGGATTCTCAGCAATTACGGCATCACGCCGGAATATATTCCGGTGGATGAAGAGGGCTTGGATACGTCTAAGCTGTCAGCCAGTGGTGCTCAGATCGTGCATGTAACCCCCAGTCATCAGTTTCCTGCGGGAGCGGTGCTGTCCGCCGGGCGTCGGGAACATCTTTTGGCCTGGGCCCAGGAAGAACCGGAACGGTATATTCTGGAAGATGATTATGACAGCGAGTTTCGATTTTTAGGAAAGCCGGTTCCGGCTTTGCAGGGCATGGGTGACCAGGAGCATGTGGTATATTTTTATACCTTCGCCAAGAGCCTGGCGCCGTCCATGCGTATTAGTTACATGGTGCTGCCCAGGACTTTGCTGGCTAAGTGGCAGAAGAAGTTTCAGGGGTATTCCTGTTCGGTGCCCAGTTTTGAGCAGTATACCCTGCAGCGATTTATGGAGCAGGGGTATTATGAGCGGCATTTGAACCGGATGAAAACCTTGTACCGCAGCCGTCAGGACGCACTGGCAGGGGCATTGCAGGTGAGCGGAATCCGCCTGATCGGCATGGATGCGGGTCTGCACTTTATGGTGGAGGTGGAAAGCTTGCACAGTGAGCAGGAGCTGGTAGGGCTGGCTGCAGAAAAAGGCGTTCGTATTCGCGGTTTGTCCGAATATTATGCCCAGGGACGGAGTTATGAAGGGCCGCCCCGATTGTTGGTTGGTTATGGAGCGTATGATGTGGAGCAGCTGAAAAATGCAGCGGCTTTGTTGTTGGAAGCATGGAAAGGAATATTATAATGAAGAAAATCCGTTTGGGAAGAACAAATTTAATGGTGGGAGCATCCTCCTTTGGAGCGCTGCCGGTACAGAGACTGAGTAAGGTCGAGGCTGCTAAGCTTCTGCGTCAGGCCTATGAGCTGGGTATGAATTATTTTGACACTGCCCATGGTTATTCTGATAGTGAGGAAAAGATCGGTCTGGGATTGAGCGATGTTCGTAAGGACATTATCATTTCCACCAAGAGCCCGGCTAAGGATAAAAAGACCCTGCTGGAGCAGGTACAGCTGAGTCTGGAGCGCATGAAGACCGACTATATTGACATTTTGCAGCTGCACAACCCGGATGTGCTGCCGGATACAGAGGATCCGGACAGTATTTACGGTGGTATGCTGGAGGCCCAGAAAAAGGGCTGGGTTCGGTATATTGGTATCACCAACCACAGTTTGGAACGGGCCATGACGGCGGTAAAATCCGGCAAATACGATACCATTCAGTTCCCCTTCTCCTCTTTGGCTACGGATGCGGAGATCGAGTTGGTCAATGTGGCCAAGCAGATGGATGTGGGATTTATCGCCATGAAGGGCTTGTCCGGCGGCTTGATTACCAATGCGGCCACCACATTTTCCTTTATCAAGCAGTTTGATAACGTGGTTCCCATTTGGGGTATCCAGCGGGAGAGTGAGCTGTTGGAATTTATCGAAATGGAAAAGAATCCGCCGACCTATGATGATGCCATGAAGGCTTTGATCGAGAAGGACCGTAAGGAACTGGCAGGAAACTTCTGCCGTGGCTGTGGATATTGTAAGCCATGTCCTGCCAATATCGATATCCAGAACATGGCCCGTATGAGTCTGCTGCTGCGCCGCAGCCCCTATCAGCGGTATATGACCGAAGAGTTTAAGGCACAGATGCTGAATATCGAGAATTGTCTGCACTGCAATGCCTGTATGTCCCGCTGTCCTTATCACCTGAACACCCCTGAGCTTTTACAGGAAAACTTAAAAGACTATTTGCAGTTTTACGAGGAGCATCATGAAGAAATTTAAGATTATCAGTATGATTTTGGCACTGGTCTTGCTGGTGAGCGCACCGGTGCAGGCAGCCCAGGACATTGTACTGGGAAATATCCGTGCCACCATCACCCTGCCCGATGGCTGGGAACGCCTGGCAAATGAAGAGGGATTGGTGATGAAAGCGCTGAGTCCCCAGGGCGTAATGATGGTTTTAACAGCTCAAAGCGGTAAAGTGAGCGAGAATCAGTGGAACCTGGCCCTCTACGAGGATGAAGAATGTGAAGAGCTGATTGATTCTTTAAAGGAAACTTTGACCGAAGGTGGTTACGAGAATGTGACCGGAGCTCTTTATACCAAAGAAAAGGAAAAATGGCTGAAGTTTACCTGGGAGAAGACGGCTGAGGATGGTACGAAAAAGTATGGTCTGCAGTTTTACACGGCCATGAACGGTCAGGCCTACACATTGGCTTTCTCTGCAGAGGAGCCCCTTGAGGAGGCAGATCCCCTGGCCATTGTGGACAGCATCTATTTTGCGGAGATCCAGGAGCGGCCTTCTGCTGCGGAAAAAGAATGGCAGACCCGTATTTTCTGGGTTGTATTACTGGTGGCCGGCGGTGCCTTTACCTATTATGTAACCACACGCCGAGCCAAGAAAGGGGCGTAAACCATGCAGTGCGAATATTGTGCTCATTATGTTTATGACGAATTTGGCGGATATTATACTTGTATGATCAATCTGGACGAAGACGAAATGGCCCGCTTCCTGGCTGGGTCCAATCAGGGCTGCCCCTATTTCCAATCAGATGATGAGTATGCCATTGTAAGACATCAGATGTAAGCAAAAAAACTGCAGGAAAATTTTTCTGCAGTTTTTTTGCAACCAAGGGTAAGAAAACCGTACTATATAGGTGAAGGCCGGAAAGGAGGGAAAGCATGGAAGATCAGATGATCATCGATTTGTTCTGGCGCCGAAGCGAAGACGCGGTCGCAGAGGTTCAGAGCCGGTATGGCGGTATGTGTATGAAAGTTGCGGGCAATATCCTCAAGGATCCAGAGGATATTCGGGAATGTCTCAACGATACATACTTGGCGCTGTGGAACCGGATTCCGCCGGAACGCCCCAATATTTTGTCTGCATTTATCAAGCGCATCGTGCGCAACTTGGCGCTCAAGCGCAGCGAGTACAATCACGCTGCCAAGCGCTGCAGCGAGGCGGATGTGTCGCTGGACGAATTAGAGGGAACGCTGTGTGCAGTGGAGACTGCTGAGTCCGCATACGATGCACAGGAATTGGCGGGGCACATTAATCATTTTTTGGGGACGTTACCTGAAGAGCAGCGTAAGCTCTTTGTACGTCGTTATTGGTATTTTGATTCGATTGATCAGCTTAGCCGCAGTTTTGGGATGAGTCAGAGTAAGGTGAAATCCATGCTTTTCCGGCTGCGTAACAAGCTGAGGGATGTTTTGCTGAAGGAGGGATACTCGGTATGAAGAAACAAGATCTGTTAGACGCACTGGAGCTGCTGGACGATCAGTTTATCGAAGAAGCTGACGAGGCTCCGGTGCGCCGGCACCGATCACCATGGCGGCAGTTTGTGGGATTGGCAGCATGCCTGGTATTGATGTGCGGCAGTTTAATAGCCTGGGAGCAGTCAGGAGGATGGTTATTTGGTGGAAGTCTGGAAACCAAAAAAGAAGAAATGTTGTTGGAGGATTCCAGGGCGGATGTGACTCAGACCAGCGAGGTCATGAAGGTAGAGACGGCCGAGGAACAAGAGTCATCTAAGATGACATCCGCAAAGACGGAGAATGATCAGCAGACTTCCGGCAGCAATGTAAAGACAGCAGAATTGGTGGAAAAGGGAGAGCCATGGACAATGGATGAGTTCACCTATCTCTCTGCATCAATGGTCTTGTCTGAAGGCAATGAGTTGTATAGTCCTATGAGTCTGTATTATGCACTCACATTGGCTGCAGTAGGAGCAGAGGGGGAGACTCAGCAAGAGCTGTTGACGATTCTGGGCGAGTCAAGCTTGGAAAGTTTGCTGATCAAGGCAGAAAGGTTGTTGGAGAAACATAATATTAATAATCGGTTTTCAACGATATCGATTGCCAATTCCATGTGGATCGACGAAAGCTATGGAGAAGTGAATGCAAGTTTTCAGGATATCATAACAACACGCCTAAATGCAGAGGTTTTCACCGGTAAAATGACATCTGCAGAGATGATAGGTCAATTGAGAGCATGGATTGCAGAAAAGACTTACGGAGTGTTGGAATATAGCCCCATTGACGGGGATTTGGCAATGTTAAACACAATTTATTATAAGAGTCCATGGATGCTCGCTTTCAAAAAGGAAGCAACGATCATGGACGAGTTCGTTCTGGATAATGGAGAGAGGGTTCAGGCATCATTCATGACGCGAGAGGAAATGGGGGCTGCATATGTTGGGGATGATTATACAAAAGCAACATTATCTTTGATGGATGGAGAGATGGTTTTTGTTCTGCCCAATGAGGGAATCAGTGTGCAGGAGATTGTACAAGATCCTGCCAGACTAACCAAGATTTTTAAGGGAGTTAAAGGAACGAATCATATAGTAAATTGGAAAGTTCCAAAGTTCATCAGTGAAGAATATATGGATCTGGTGGAAGTGTTGGCAAAGATGGGCGCAGATACTGCGTTTGGAGATAATGCGGATTATTCTAGTATCGCAGAAAATAGTGAGGGAGCGGTGCTGAGCAGTGTCACGCAAAAAATACGCTTGCTAATTGATGAGAATGGTACAGAAGCAGCAGCGTATACTGCATATAAGACAGAGGGGTTAACAGAAAGACATGTGGACATGATCCTGAACCGTCCCTTCCTGTACGCAATCCTGGACAATGACGACAATGTATTATTTATAGGAACCTGTATGGATCCGACAAAAGAATAAGAGGGAGAAAATTATGAAGAGGTATATGATTTGGTTAATGCTCGCAGTCATGCTGGCAAGCATCATGGGCTGCAATACAATTGAAGAAAATGTGGGCCTGGGCACACGGGTGGTGGCCGAGGCGGTGTATCCGGAAGGAAGAGACTGGGATGCAGAAGTGTCCCCGGAATTCTTGGAGAATCTGGAGAAGTTTAGTTCTCAGACGGCGGCGGAACTGTTGGCTCAAGGGGAAGGAAATAGCCTGTACAGTCCCATTAGCCTGTTTTATGCGCTGGCCATGTGTGGAGAGGGAGCAAATGGCGCCACCCGGGATGAGTTCGTTTCATTCTTGGGCATGGACTGTGTGGAAAACTTCGCAGAGGAATGCGGCAATCTGTATCGCCGGTTATACTGGCGCGAGGGGGAAAGCGTACTGCAGATTGCCAACTCCCTGTGGCTGCAGGAGGATGGGGGCTTTGTAAGCTCCTACCAGCGGACCATGAAGGATCATTTTTACACATCTTTGTTCAATGTGGATTTTGATGACGCAGCTACCGGTCAGGCCATGGGCCAGTGGGTATCCGAAAATACCGGCGGCAAGCTGAAATATGAATATAACCCCAATCCCAACCAGTTTTTGAGCATTTTGAATACGGTTTGGATTAAGGATGGCTGGAAGGGTGAGTTTTCCAAGTCCGGTGAAGATACGTTTACCTTGGCTGATGGCAAACAGATCACAGCCGATTTCATGTATCGTTCAGAAGAATCCAAGGTTTGGATGGGAGATGGCTGGATGAGAGGAGAACTGTCCCTGGGTGAAACCGGCAAGGCCTTCTTCATTCTGCCTGCAGAGGGTGTGACCGTCGAGGACTTGCTGTCTAATCAAAGAGTCTTTGATGAAGCGCTGCGAGGTGGTACTGCTAAGAATGGTCTGGTAAATTGGTCTGTCCCCAAAGTGAGCATGGATTGTAGTTTGGAATTGGGCGAGTATGTTGCCGGTAAGCTGGCTACTGCATGTTCTCGCGGCGCCGACTTCTCCAAGATGACCGAAACAGATGTATATGTTGGTAATGTGACCCAGAAAACCCATATCGAATGGGATGAGCAGGGCCTGGAAGCGGCTGCATATACTGAAATTGCGGTTGCAACCAAGACATCGCTGATACCTTCGGAACAGAACATGATTGAGATGGATCTGGATCGTCCCTTCATCTTCGGTGTGCGCAGCCTGGATGGAGTAGATTTGTTCATTGGCGTATGCCAGAATCCCACAGCTTAAAATTGGTTCGCAGATAAAAAACGCCAGACTCTTTACTGAGCCTGGCGCTATTTTTTTTAATATGTTCCCAGTTCTAACCCTCGCTTAATGAAGTAACGATAGGTCTCGTAGTTGACCGTCTTGGGGATGGAGTGGTCACTGTGCAGGAAATAACCAAAACCTTCCTTGACCAGCGGAATTTTGGATTCCAGTTCCTTATCAATGATGGCCTTGTCATTGGTATAAAGGGTGCGGATGTCAATACCGCCCATGAAAGAGATCTTATCGCCATAGAGCTTGTGGAGCTTCAGCAGATCCATGCCGGCCTTGACCTCGATAACCTGCAGACAATCAATACCTGCCTCGATCATACCGGGCAGCAGCGGTTCAACAAAACCGCAGGAGTGCATGATAACCGGCAATCCTTTGCTCTTGGCATAGTCCATTGTATACTTGTGGGCAGGCTGAATCAGGTCCTTGTACATGGCAGGGGACATGAAGGGGTGTCCCTTGTAGCCCATGTCCTCATAAAACCACAGTCCGTCGGGGTAACCTTCCTGCTCAAAAAGCATTTCCTGGAGCTGAACGGTAAGCTTGGCATAGGTCATGGCCATATCGGCAATCCACTCCGGATCCAGAGCCATACCCACCAGCATGTTTTCGTGACCGCAAACAGGGTGCATGCATTCAAAAACATTGATACCGGACCACATAAAGAAGCGGCCGGCCTCAGCAGCAGCCTTTTTTGCCTTACGATAGGCTTCAAAATCAATGCGGCGAGGATCGGGTGTCAGCAGCGGCTTGATTTCTTCCCAGTCTTCCCGTTCCTGAACCTTAAAATCCACATGTTCAGGAGTGGCATCGTGGAGTTTGTGGCGGCGCAGTGTTGCACCATTGCCATCCAGGTAAGTGATGGTTTCAGCGGTTTCGGCCACAACGGTGCGTTCAAAATCCAGATCGGCCACCAGATTAAAGGGCCAGCACTCCTGCATGTCAAAACCAAAGTGATCCTCGTAGGATTCATTGGCCTGGACATGCCCTTCGGCCTCCCAAGCTTTGTGGGTGTCGCCCCAGAAATGTTCAAATAAACCAATGCGGTCCACCGGCTGGTGTGCCAAAATACGCAGCGTACGTTCTTTTCCTGTCATAATTATACCTCCGTGGAGTTATTATTCAGAGCCATTTGGTACATAAATACTACCATCGTGAATGGAATTTGTCAAGAGATACTGAGTCGGCGTCATGCCAAAATGTTTCTTAAAAGCGGTGCGAAAATATTTTACATCCGCAAACCCTGCCAGCTCAGCGATTTGTTTGATTTCATAATAGCCGGAGCGCAGAAGGCTGCAGGCATAGTCAAAACGCATCTCTAAAAGGGCCTGGTGAGGTGTTTTACCAAAATGCTTCAGATACAGGCGGCGAAAATAGACTTCACTGATGTGGCACTGCTGGGCCAGTTGGGGGATGGTCAAGGAAGGATCACGGAAGTTTTGCTGCAGCAGGATCATTCCCGGCTCCAGAACGGGGGGAATAGGGGTCACCGTGGAGTGAAGTTTCTCCAAGTGCTCAAAAATTGTATACAGAAGGGCTGTGCAGCGATTATGATAGGCTAAAGCACCCGATTCCCATTGGTGGCAAAGGTTTTGAAAAAGAGGTGTCAGTTCGAGAAGGTTATGCTCAATACAAATGTCTGATTCCGGCGGAGTAAAACCACGCAGATGGATGATGATCAGTTCTTCATTAGAATATTGCTGATGATAATCCAGACCGGCGGGCACATAGACCAAGTCTCCGGCATGGGCAATCATGGTTTTATGATTGTATTGATAGGTACTTTCACCCCTAAGAATAAAAGCCAAAGCGGTGTGAGAGCGGTTGGCGGCGGTGGCATGGCCCGGACTGCGGTGTACATGATATACACCCAATAACTGATAAGGATTTTGGTAAAACATAAGAACACCTCCATGAATATATCATATATATATTTGTTTCGAAAATCAACCCTTTTTGACTATTTATTCGGTTGGCATGGGAAATAGAAGGTGGTATATTTAAGAAAAATGCAGGAGGAGTAAATTAAATGATTAATTTAGATAACGCAAGGGAACTTCGCATTAAGCGGGCCAATACGGACTGGTGGATTCATGAGCAGGCCATGGTGGGTGCCAACGGCAAGACCTACATTGCCTATTACACAGACATGGGAGAAATCCATGTGAAGGAGCTGGATGCTAAATGCAGCCGGGAACCTAGCCGGGATGTGTGTTTGTGCCGACTCAATTGTAATTATTCGGATGAACATAATTCACCGTCCATCTGTATTATGGAGAGTGGACACATTATTGTGGCCTACACCGGGCATGCGGAAAATTATGCCCTGACCTATCGAGTGACCCAGCGCCCCTATGATATTTTTTCCTTTGGACCGGAGCAGAAGCTGGAATATTCCAGCAGCGTAACCTATGCCCAGCTATCAGAAAATGTGAGCAGGGGAGAATTGTGGCTGTTTTGCCGGGTGAACAGCGTGACCTGGGAGTTCAGATATTCCAAGGATGAAGGAACGAGTTGGAGTGAGCCGACCACGTTTTTGGTATCCGATGCCGGCGGATTGTTTTATTTTGATGTGCATCGTCAGTTGGTTTCCACACCCAAGGGTGTACGGGAACAGTGGTTCTTTGCCTTGTACGGACATCCCAGAATTTCCAAAGACCACACCATCCGCAGCGGTATTTTTGACTGCGCTGGCAACTTGCTGACCATGGAAGGGGAAAAGACCGGAATCAATCTGTACGAGGGTGACCAGATAAAATTGGAAGACTTGGCAATCGTCTATGATTCTCCGGAAGGGACTACAGTGCGTCTGTTGGCAGTATCTCCCACCCTGCCTTACCGGGTGGGTCTGACGCCTTTTGTGTTAAATCAGCCGGAAACCATTGTGTACCATAGTGCTACTTATCGGGACGGAGTATGGCAGCTGTCTGCACCCATTGCCATGGGCGGCGAGTTCTTGTCCCCGGCCACACAGATCGACGGTTCCCAGACCTATGTGGGCGGCATGGCCTATTATTATGGCGTGGGCGAAGCTGGGTTAACCTTCCAGGTGGATACTGCCACCACCAATCGGATCTTTATTGCCCGATTTGATGGCGTGGACCGGGTGCTGGAGAGCTATCAGTCCCTGGATAAGGGACGGACCTATCAGTTGGAGCATACAATAAAAAAGATTGCCGGGGAGAAGGATGTTAAGATCTGGCGGCCGGTCGTACCCATGTATGCCCAGGATAATCTGCCGGTTTACTGGCATGAGGGGACGTATTGTGCCCACACCGGCGGCTGGCACTGCGACGAAGTCATGCTGGTGGAGTACGACGACTAAAAAGAGGCTTGCGTCAAAGGACACTTCATGATACAATCAGACAAAAGAGAGGAGAGATGTCCCTATGACTGAAGTTGTTGCAGCATTGATTTGGAAAGAAGGCAAGTTCCTGGCCTGCCAGCGTCCTGCCCACAAGGCACGAGGGCTTTTGTGGGAGTTTGTGGGTGGTAAGGTGGAGCCAGGTGAGAGCAAAGAACAGGCTTTGATCCGGGAGTGCCGGGAAGAACTGGCGATAACTGTGGCTCCGGACACTGTTTTCATGGAAGTCACCCACGAATATCCGGATATGACTGTTCATCTGACATTATTTAACGCCTGCATCGCCGATGGGGAACCCCAGATGCTGGAGCACAACGATATTCGCTGGCTGAGTCCGGCTGAAGTATCTGAGTACGATTTTTGTCCCGCCGATGAAGTAATCTTGCAAAAGCTGCAGGAACTGGCAGTATTTGTCCAGTACCCGCCCTGCAGCACATGCCAGAAGGCGAAAAAGTGGCTGGATGAGCAGGGAATTGCCCATGTGTCCCGCCACATCAAAGAAGCGAATCCTTCTTATGAAGAGTTGAAAGCGTGGCAGCAGCTCAGCGGTCTGCCGCTGAAAAAGTTCTTTAATACCAGTGGGTTATTATATAAATCCCTGGCACTGAAGGACAAGCTCCCCACCATGTCCGAAGACGAACAGCTGCAGTTGTTGGCTTCCGATGGCATGCTGGTCAAGCGTCCGATTCTGGTATTGAAGGATCGGGTGCTGGTGGGGAAGGATGTATATACGTTTCAAAAATAAAAAGAGGCGAGCAGCCTCTTTTTTATGTGGATTTTTCGGCTAAAATGTTGTCTGAACACATTTTAGCCGAAAAATAGATTGATTTTTATGCTGTAATCGGTTATAATATCATTGGAATCAATATATACTGGCGAAAAGTGGAGGGTGCTATGAATTATATTAAGAGAAGCCTTGAAGATGTGGTAAGTCAGGTTACAAAAGAATATCCGGTGGTTCTTGTTACTGGTTCCAGACAGGTTGGAAAGACAACGATGCTTCAGAAGCTCATGGAGGGTACAAATCGAAGCTATGTGACACTGGATGACTTAAATGAAAGAGCTCTTGCCAAGAAGGATCCGGAATTATTCTTGCAGCTGCATAAGCCGCCGATTTTAATAGATGAAGTACAATATGCGCCGGAGTTATTTACTTATATTAAGGTATATGTGGATAAATACCATGAAGCGGGGGCATTTTGGTTAACTGGTTCACAGGTTTTTAAGTTAATGAGAGGGGTACAGGAGTCGTTAGCGGGTAGAGTAGCGCTGCTCTCCTTGACGTCATTGTCTCAAACTGAGATTAACGGCGGAGCCGCAGAACCCTTTGCTGTGGATTTGGAGAAATTATCTTTAAGAAAAGCGGGGCGTAAAGAAGCGGATATAGGGGAGATTTTTAATCGTATTTACAAAGGATCGATGCCTGCAATTGTAAGTGGAGTCAATAGTAATAGTCAGATTTTTTATAACAGTTATTTGAGCACATACATTGAGAGAGATGTGAGAGAGTTATCTGATGCAATTGATTCGTTGAAGTTTTTGCATTTTATCACGGCGGTTGCTGCAAGATGCGGGCAGATGCTGAATGCAGCGGATATTGCAAGAGATGCTGATATCAGCCAGGTTCAGGTGAAGAATTGGTTGGGAATTTTGGAGACATTGGGGATTATTTTCTATCTCCATCCATATTCTAACAACTTGCTGAAGAGACTTGTGAAAACACCAAAAGTATATTTTTACGATACCGGTTTGGTTTGTTATTTGACGAAATGGAGTAGTGCGCAGACTTTGGAAAGTGGTGCGATGAACGGTGCAGTTTTAGAAAACTATGTGGTTTCTGAAATTGTAAAGACTTATTTGAACTGTGGAAAAGAACCGTATATATATTATTATCGGGATAAAGATGCAAAGGAAATTGATATTGTCCTGGAACATGATGGAGTCTTGAATCCAATTGAGATTAAGAAAACGTCGAATCCGGGGACAGAACTGATAAAAGTATTTCAACTGCTGGACAAATCATCTACGCCACGTTCCAAGGGAGCTATAATCTGTATGAAACCTGACTTAGGGGCCATTGATCGGGATAACTACATTGTGCCGATTTGGATGATCTAAAAGAAAGAGGAGATTGTGATTTACAGTCTCCTCTTTTTACATTATATATTATATTTCTTCAATATCGCATCAAACTGGTCCATGTGCCGGTTCACATTGCTGTTCAGGTTCTCGTGCAGCATCTCCACACGGATCTGCTCATAATCGGCACGGGCGTCGATGGCAGCCTTACGCATATACTCCGGTTTGCCTAGCTGGCCGGATTCGTAGGCCCGCAGTGTCCGCAGAGTATTCCGATAACCCAGCTCCATACGAAAACGGGCGCCCCGGGCGGTGAAGTCCAGCGTACCGTCAAAAAGATGACCGATATCCTGGCTGGGACGCACCTCCACGAACTCCGTCCCCGGGTATACCGCGGGAATCAGCAGATCATCGTCGGAAGTAATATTAATCACCACCATGTGGCGCAGGCCAATATCGTACAGGGGCTTGACGGGCAGGTTATCCATGACACCGCCGTCCATGTGGGGCGTACCGTCAATATTGACAGAAGGGTAAGCCACGGGGATAGCAGAGGATGCCAGCAAAATCTTGAGTATGCGGTCGGGGGACTGATGATTCAGCTCAAAATAACGGGCCCAGTAGTCATTTTCACCGTCAATCTGGGTGGTGTTGGCAAAGATCCGCCGGGGAGAGGCGGCCATTTTGGTCAGGTCCAGATGGCCGCGGATCAGCTGAATCAGTCCTTCTCGGGAAAAAATACCGTCTCCTTCCAGGGGAAGATCAATATCCAGAAACTGTAAAGGCGTAATATTTTTCCAAAGCTGCTCAGCCTGGGCATAATCGGTACAGCCCATAAGAGCCGCATTCAAAGCGCCCACAGAGGCGCCGGAAACGGCAGTAATACGGCTGTCCCAGCCCGTTTCAATGAGGGCGCGCCAGGCACCGATCTGATAGGCACCTTTGCCGCCGCCGCCGGAAAGTACAAGACCAAGAGGATGAGTTTTCATGATAGTAAATCCTCCTTTCGATAGATACTATAATTATAGCACAAATCTTGCTGCATGTGAAGAATCCCCTTGATTTTTTCTGAAAAAAGACTACAATAAGAGTATCCTGGACAGGGGGACGGGAAAAATTTTAAAACGATGCAACGCAGACGCGTGAAATCGTACTGTATTGTTAGAAGCCTGGATATGTTTAAATTTGTGTTGCCGGGCTAGAAGGGGGAATACGAAAATGAAAAAGTTTTTTGCACTGGTGTTGGCGGTATGCCTGCTGCTGAATCTGACGGGATGCAGCAGTGATGAAAGTATGGTGTATGTACAGTCCGTGGCGGATCTGATGGATTTGGGCGGCATTGCACCCGGAGATCGCTTCGCAGGTATGGTCGTATCAGAAAACGTGGCAGAAGTCCACAAAGATGTGGATAAGGTTGTGGGAGAGTTGCTGGTGAAGGCCGGTGATGATGTGACAGAGGGCCAGGAACTGTTTTCCTATGATACGGAGCAGCTGCAGCTTACGCTGGATAAACAGCGGTTGGAGCTTGATCAGCTGCGGGCTATGATTGAAAACTATAAGGAGCAGATTGCGGACTTGGAAGAGGATCGGGAGGATGCAGATTCCGACGACAAGCTGGAATATACCATTCAGATCCAGACTCTGCAGGTGGAACTAAAAGAAGCAGAACTGAATATTTCAGCCAAGGAGGATGCAGTAGCCCAGTCTGAGTCCATTATGGAGAATGCGGTTGTGTATTCTCCGGTAACAGGGCGGATTCAGTCCATAAATGAGAATGGAACGGACAACTATGGTAATCCTCTGGCGTATATCGTGATTCAGCAGGCTGGGTCCTATCGTATCCAGGGAACCATTGGCGAGCTGCAGCGTGGCGGCATTATGGAAGGCACCCGCATGAAGATTGTTTCTCGGACGGACGAGAGTGTGTATTGGCTGGGGACGGTGACACTGGTGGATTATGAGAATCCCTCCCAGGGCAACGGTTATGATATGTATTATGGTAAGGTTGTGGATGAAATGACCTCCACAAGTAAGTATCCCTTTTATGTGGAATTGGACAGCACCGAAGGGTTGATTCTGGGCCAGCATGTGTATATGGAAGTGGACAATGGTGAAGAAGCAGCGACCGGTGTGTCCATCAGCAGCGCCTTCATATGCTATGATGAGGATGGCAGTACTTACGTGTGGGCGGAAAACGACCATAAGCTGGAAAAGCGGACGGTGCTTTTGGGAGAGTATAATATGGCCATGGATACATACGAGATTCTGGACGGCCTGACAGAAGAGGACTACATTGCTTTCCCAGATGGAGAACTGTGTCAGGAAGGTGTGGCAACCACCCATAATTTGGCGGCCGCGGAAGGTGAGGTGGCCTAATTGTCGATCCTGAAAATGACCGATATCTGCAAAGAGTATTATCAGGGTAAGGTTCCGGTGCGGGTGCTGAAGAATATCAGCATGACCGTGGAAAAGGGCGAGTATCTGGCGATTATGGGACCCTCTGGTTCAGGCAAAACCACGCTGATGAATCTGATTGGCTGTCTGGACGTACCCACCTCCGGCAAATATGAGCTGGATGGGAAGGATCTGGATAATCTTTCCGACGATGCTCTTGCAGACATTCGTAATAAACATATTGGATTTGTATTTCAGAATTTCCATTTGCTGCCCAAGATGGACGCGTTGGATAATGTGGCGCTGCCGCTGTTGTATGCGGGCATGCCTTTGAAACAGAGAAAAAAGCGGGCAGAAGAGGCCTTGAAGGCTGTGGGGCTGGAAGACAGAATGCATTTTCGGCCCAATCAGCTCTCCGGCGGACAGTGTCAGCGAGTGGCGATTGCCCGGGCCATCGCAGGCAATCCGGATCTGCTGCTGGCGGATGAGCCCACCGGTGCGCTGGATACCAAGGCGGGGAATCAGATTATGGACATCTTCCGTAGTTTGAATAAGGCGGGCATGACCATTATTATGATTACTCATGAGCCCAATATTGCCGCTTGTGCAGATAAAATTTATCATATCCTGGATGGAGAACTGCGTACGGATACAGTTCAGGAAGGAGATGATGATCATGAAGCGTAAAAGTATTTGGAAACGGATCATTATTTCCCTGGTGGTGATTGTGCTGTGCACATCCATCGGTCTGGGCACCTGGTATTATATGACCCAGCGGAGCGTGGAGCCGGTCAATGTGTATCCTTTCTATTATATTGGTATGACCGAGTACTGGGGTGATTCTCAGGAGAGTTATGGCCCTGTAACCACGGATAAAATTCAGACTGTTTTTCTTTCCGAGACCCAGTTGGTGACCGAGATTCTGGTTTCCGTGGGTGATACGGTGAAAAAAGGCGATGTGTTGATGACGGTGGATACCACTTTGTCTGATCTGGCCCTGGAAAGGGAACGGCTGAAAGTAGAAAAATTAAAATTGCAGTTGGAGGATGCGGAGGATCGCCTCTACGAAATCAATTGCATGAGGCCCATGGTGATTCCGGTATATACGGAGCCGGAGACCCCGCCGGAAGTGAATTTGGGGATTCCGTTGACAGGCGAATACCAGCTTTCTGTTCAGAAAATGTATGATGGCAGCACTCCGGAACTGTCCCTGATCTGCTGGGTGCATAGTGATACCCAGATGGATTTGGAGTTGTTGGAAGTGCTTCGCCTTAAGGCAGAGGAATATCAAAAGTATAATCTGGAAAATGCAGTAAAAGAAGAGTCCACTCAAATTCAGCCTAAGACGGTGAGTGAGGAGTCCTCGGCGGAAGAATCATCGGTGGAGGAGTCGTCAGTAGAAGAGTCGTCGGCGGAAGAATCCTCCGTGGAAGAATCATCATCCGAAGAGTCATCTGATGAAGAATCTTCCCAGGAACCCCCTGTTCAGGAACCGGAACAGTTGGAAGTGAACCGCTTTTATGTGGTAATCAAGGTGACTGAAAGCAATATGTCTCTGGGACAAAACGTGGTATGGCAGGGAATGGAAATCATCCGCGAACCGGAGAGTGGTATATACAGTTTTAAGTTCTTTGACGCCGGAGCGGTACCGGATCATATGGTGCCGGATGTGGAAGTTGAGGAGCCCGAGGTTCCGGAGATCGATTATGGCAGCGGCTATACTGCGTCCCAGATTGCGCAGATGCGCAGTGAGCAGGAGAAAATGATCAAGGATCTGGAGTTTCAGGTGGAAATGGCAGAGGCTGATTATAAGATCATGCAGACCGAGGTTAGCGATGGCAAGGTCTATGCCCAAATCGATGGAGAAGTGGTTTCTGTGTTGAGCCAGGAAGAGGCCCAGATGACTATGCAGCCCATTTTGAAGATTTCCGATGGCGGCGGTTTTTATGTAGAGGGCAGTATCAGCGAGCTGAATCGGGAGGATCTGGTGATTGGTCAGGAAGTTACGGTCAATGACTGGAATACGGGTATGGTTTATATCGGTACAGTGTCCGCTATTGGGGATTATCCCAGCACGGAGGAATATTATTCCGGTATGGGCAATCCCAATGTTTCGTATTATCCCTTTACTGTATTTGTGGATGGAAGTGCGGACTTGCAGGCGGGCAGCTATGTGAGCATGATTTATTCTGACAGTGTCAGCCAAAATGGTATATATCTGGAAAATCCCTTCCTGCGGACGGAACAGGGCAGAAGCTATGTGTATGTTCAGGGCGAGGATGGATTGTTGGAAAAGCGGTATGTTGTCACCGGCAAGACTCTGTGGGGCAGCTACACCGAGATTCTGGAAGGGCTTTCGGCGGAGGATCTGGTTGCTTTTCCTTATGGTAAAAATATTAAAGTTGGTGCTCCGGTCGTTGAAAGCGATCTGAGCAGCC
>JAFUJY010000303.1 GCA_017467985.1 Bacillota bacterium | reverse complement strand
TAAATACTCGGGTCATATAACCCTTGTTACGCACGATGGAAATGGCCTTCAGGAACACCTCCGGTCCGGTGATGGCTGAACCCACATTCAAGAACACGCCCCCTTCCAAATCCTTGGTGGCATTTACAAAATACTTAAAGTCCACACCGCTGGTGGTACCCTTAGCACGGAAATCCGCAATGGGATGCTCATCAATAATGTCTGTCCCCATGGTGGTATGATATGTAACAGGGACCCCATTCATATATGCGTTATAAAATACGCAGTCCTCCTTATAAGGGAACCGCTCCGGATGCTCATCCACATAATGGGCCAGTGCCTCGCCGTAACCATATCCCTTTTCATAACCTTCAATTAAGGCCTCATTCATCCAGCGACCAGTCTGCTCCCACATACCAAAGGAACCGTCCTCAATGGCAGTGGGCACATGTTCAGAGGTTCCCCCCAGATATGCCAGTTCAAAATCATGGATACTGCCTGCACCGTTGGAGGCCAGATGTGTCACCAAGCCGCGCTTTACCAGATCAATCAAATACCGGGACAGCCCACACTTAATTACATGGGCACCATAAAACATAATCACCGGACGACCATTCTTGCGAGCTTCCAAAATCTTCTCACATACCGCCTCCAGTTCCGGACTGTGAAAATCCGGCTCCGGATCCGTCAGATTATATAAATTATCAATACGAACCAAATTCACTCGCTCATTGGCGTCGAAGGTCTTTAAACCGTTAAAATCAAATTGTTCAGGATGAAATAATGCCATGATTATGCGCTCCTTTTAGTAAAGTTATTTTACCAAATCATAACACACTATTTCCCAACTGTCAACAAAAACCGCCCTATAAAATGCAGAAAAACCTTGCGCCATCCTGGCTCTCTGTGGTATACTAGATATGAACATGGACAGAAGTGTCCGATCTTGGTGAATGAAGGAGAAACTGCTATGGCAGATACTAATTACACCGGTCAGGCGATCGGTATTTTCGAGTTAGACGGTCTGTTGGCTTGTTATGTAGCGCTGGATGCTGCTGCTAAGGCTGCCAATGTCCGCATTCAGAGTGTAGAACGTAACCGTTTAAAATCCGGAGCATGTGTGAAGATGCGTGGTTCCGTGGCTGATGTACAAGCTGCAATGGAGGCTGCCCTGGCTGCTGCTAAGGGCCTGGGGAAGTGTACAGCTTCCACCGTGATTGCCGCCCCCGATGCCGGCACCGAGCGTAGTATTTCCATGACCATTGGCAGATAAGGAGGACACCCAACTATGAGTAAACCGTTTGCATATGCTATGGTAGAGGTTCTGGGCGCCACCAACGCCGTAATCGTAGTGGACCAGATGCTTAAGACCGCTACCCTTGAGTTAGTTTCCCGGGAGACTTCCTGCGGAGGTCATACCACTCTGGTGCTGCAGGGCGATGTTTCTGCCTGTGCCGCCGCTGTGGACACTGTTAAAGAACGTGCTGTCTGTGACGTGATTGCTGCCTATGTGGTCAGCGGCCCCTCCGATGAGCTGGTGCGCATTATCGAGAACACCGGCCTGCGCAAGAAAAAATAATGCCATTTTTCCGGCTTTATAAGTAATTTTTCGTTTTAAACTTAAAGAGGAGACTGTTGCCAGTCTCCTCTTTGTTAATTCCATGAAATTTGAATTTCTCTTTTCTTTGTTACACAATCCCTAAGATACAGATTAATCAATGTTTGATACGGCATACCTACATTTTCCGCAAGCTCTCTAAAATAATCAATTGTACTACTATCAATATTAATGGTAATCTGACTTTTTAACTTTTTCGCATATGGATTCTTTTTTGCATTCGAAAAATCATATTCTTCTCTCATCATTCTTCCTCACTTTCTATAATACTTACTCTCTGTCTTCGTCGCTTTCCGTGCTGAAATAATTCGGATAACAGTGTCTGATTCGCGATAGCAATGACAAACCACGAGCAAATTAGCCTTGTTGCTAAGACCAAGAATTATAAATCGTTCTTCCTCCTCTGAATGCTCGGGATCATCAATTACCAATGCTTCATCATCATAGAATACCGTTTTTGCTTCAGAAAAAGATATTCCGTGCTTTCGCTGATTAATGAGATTTTTATTTTCATCCCATTCAAAATTTATTATTCCCATACTTATATTATACTTATTTTATAATTATTGTCAATAACAAATTTAAAATATTAACCTGCCTAACCTTCTCGGCTAGGCAGGTTTTAGTTCTTAGCTACCTTACGGCTCATCCTTCCAGATGATTTCCGGAATATCTTTATATTTCTTTTTGAAAATTTTTCTACGGAATAAGTATATGGTATAAATCAGCCACAGGACGAAGAATATACCAAAGGCAATAACCGCATTTGTGGGTGATTTTCCGGCGAAGCTCAGTAAGAACAGCAGCGGCGCAATCATTACCATCGCCGGGAAGTTGGAAAGAATATACAGGCTGGAAGTGGGTGTACGCAGACCGGGGTCAATTTCCTTCATCAGAATCATACCGTTAGAAGCTGTACCGGTCATGGTGCCAAAGCTCATCAGGAAGAACTCATGCTCAAATCCCTTGAAGCACTCCTTCGCAACCATGCGAATATAAATGTATGTCACAATGGTACCCACTATGCTAAGAATGACGATGGGAAGAATGTAATTCTTGATGTCATTGATCTCAATGGCGGCCACACCTGCAACAATCATCAGGTCAAAGGAAAATCCGGATACTCGATCCATCTGATAATTATTGATATATTCACGGTGCATCAGTTTGCGCTTACGCAGCCACTTCACCACAACACGAATCAACATAGCCGCCAGAGAAGCCCACAGGAAATTAAAGCCCCAGGCAATGCTATTGGTAAAATCAGAAAGGGCACCCAGTAAACACATAAAACCAAAGGAAAGGGCATAGGCCAGTGCCACAAAACCCACTTGCAGAGTGAATTTGTCCACGGATTCGTTATCCGGAATCTCATCACCACTGGGGTTGGTTTGGTCCACAATTTCCTCAGAGGGATTGGCCTTACGAACATAGAGATCTCCACGCTTTTTGTAAATATTAATATACAATATTCCAAATACGGAGGCCACCACAAAACCGATGGATGCAAGGGACAAACCAAAGCTGCCATTTCCTGCAAACTGGGTAGCAGGTGTATTGGTAAAGTTGATGTCCCAACTCAGGGCATTACCGGGTCCCTGACCATAGGCCAAGGGCAGAATAAGACCGCAGATATAAGAAACAACCTTATCACCATGCTGAGTCAGCAGGAACATAAGTAATGTAATACCAAGACCCACAAATGCCTGCAGCATGTAGGAACCACCCTGCAGCGCACCAAACTCCACTACCTGAGCACTTTGAGTTTTATGAGTGCTCTTTTCTGTTTTAAGAGACATGGCTGCAAAGCCAATGGCTAAACAATGATAAGTAATAACCTGCATAAGGCGATTATCCACAAGGATTAAGCCAAACTGCTTACAAATAACATTTACAATCAGCAAAAGAGAACCGCCCAGAAGTGCCGACGGAATCAGACACTTTCGAAACAGCGGGATAGTACGCCGCAGAATATTACCCAACACCAAAAACAACAGTAGCAGCCCAAGCTGTACTATAAAGCCCCAAACCGCATCATAGTTTGCCAATGTAAAATCCCAACTTGATACATAATCCATAACGCATTTACTCCCGTTCTGAAGATTATACCATACTGTGGCAAAAAGAAACCGCAAATGATGTGAATATTTTATCACAGCTTTGCGGTTTTGTCAACTTTCGTTGATACACACAGTGAACTTATGCCCATTCTCCCTGATACTCCGCTCGGCGGTTGGGACAGGTAATTCTGGGACAGTGCTGACAGTTTTCATAAGTTACTTCACTTTCAAACAGAATCCCGCTGCCGGTTTTGGATGGCAGCATCAGAAAACTATCGTTATAAATTACACCAATGGCCTCTTTTACAAAATCACGTCCGCCCAAAATGGCAAACTGCTCCTGTTGACCGGAAATAGGCCAGGACGCCAGCGATCCGGGATTTAAGGCAGCTGTATGCCCGGCCAAATGATACCGTTCCTTTACATATGTACGCATTGCCAGCATAATCCGGCCCAGATACTTCTTCTTAATTTCATCTGCCCAGAATTCACTGAGAATATCGTCGCTATACTGCTTGGACCACTCTTCCAGTTCCCGGCCGCAGGTCCCGATATAGGGGAAGCACCGATGTCTGCCATCCAGTTTATCTGCCGCCAGCGGAGAGTGAATCTCCACGCCATTGACTTCAATACTTTCCCCTTGTGAAGCCCCCACTCCACAAATTCCGAACAGTATGATCGGGTTGGCCACTGCTTGTGCCTCTTCAATCATATCCAGCAATTCGTCTGCCAGATCTTCATTGGCAAGGCTTAACAGCGCCTTCTTATCCTTTTCTTCTAAGGCAGTATCGTCCAGCATTCCGACAAAAAAACTGCCTTTTTTCTGTACTCTCATTTATTTATTCACCAAATCCCTTATCTTCCAGAATCTTTGCCGAACCATCAGGCAAATACTCTACCCGGCGGATAAAGATTCGCTCCACATCATCCCCATCGGGTTCCCGCAGATTTGCATGGAAAATAATATAATCCTTCCCATCCAGACCCGTAAATGTATGATTATGACCACAAAGGTGCCATACATCATTGGCATTCAGGAAGGGGTTATCGGGGTGCTTGGTCCAGGGACCCTGCATGCTTGTGGCGGTCAGCAGTCCCGAATTATATCCGTATGTCCAACTGGAATACCAGTAAAAATAAATATCATGACGCTTCACAATGCAGGCGCCCTCCACACCAATGGCGTCCCACTCACCCTCAGCACCAATACCACACACTCTTACCGGATCACTTATGGATGTATTTTCCGGATCCAGCTTATGGATGTACATTGTTCTGTTGGCATTAAATGCAATATAGAGGGTACCATCCTCATCTCGGAACAAATTGGCATCGTTACCGCTGCCAAACTCCTCCGATACAGACTTTTCC
Organism: Bacillota bacterium; assembly: GCA_017467985.1. Lineage (GTDB taxonomy): Bacteria > Bacillota > Clostridia > Lachnospirales > Bianqueaceae > Faecimorpha. The sequence goes on along the minus strand of JAFUJY010000303.1, from coordinate 10,460 downwards.
TTAGATAAAATCTCATAGGGACCTTCCGGATGCTTGGCTCGAGCCAGTCCTACCGCATGAAAATGGGGATATTCCTCACTGTCATTGCGGGCATTAAAGGTCAGATAATACCAGCCGTCATGGCCATCAAACAACTCCGGAGCCCAGAAACGATCCCGGCCCCAGAACTCCTCTGGTAAATCCTCCCGGCGAATTACATTGCCCAGATCCGTAAAGTGCACCATGTCCTTGGTGGACCACATATGCACACCGGCATTGGGGCCCTCCCAATAAGGTGCCTGGGTTCCAGTCAGATAATACGTGTCACCCACGACCATAATCATAGGGTCTCGAAGAGTGGTTAATCCTGCAGATTCATCAATAATATGTGGTTTCTTGCTCATTTTTATGTGCCTCCATTTCCTTGGAAAGTTAGCTTTATTATAGCAATGACGGTCACAGATGTCAATAAAAAAGAGGGTGCCCCAAGGCAACTCTTTTTAAATTAAACATTACAGCATCTTCATCAATCTTACATAAAACTCCACAGTCTTCACCAGTGTTGCTACAGGCACCCGCTCATTGTTGCCGTGGATCATGCCCCGTTCCTCCTTGGAGAGCTTCATAGCGGAGAAACGATATACTTTATCGCTGATGCGGCCATAATTCCAGGAGTCACTACAGGCCATCATCAGATAGGGGGATACCAGTGCATCCTGCCAGGTATCCGCAATGGCCTGGCTCAAAGTTTGCCACGCCTCTCCGGAAGTGTCAGACTCCGGCGATGGGTTACGTCCTTCGTAGACTGTCACCTCAATATTGGGATTGGCAATGACTTTTTCCACGTATTCCTTAGCACTCTCAGCGGTATCTGTCCCCATCAAACGCAGGTTCATTCCCACAGAAGCGGTGGGGGGAATTACATTAAAAGCCTTGCTGCCCTGCATCCGGGTCATGGCGCAGGTGGTACGCATCATGGCGTTCAACTCCCCGCCGGACATGCGGCAAACCATATCAAACAATCCTTCAAAGCACCACAGGTTGGCAAAAATCAGCTTATATACAAAGGTAGAATGACGACCCAGCACATTTAACATTTCCCGTACAGGCTTGGTCAGCTGTCGCGGGAAGGGATGATTTTCGATGGCAACCACAGCCTTGGCCAGTTCACCCACGATGGTATGGGGAGGGGGTGTGGATGCATGTCCGCCCCGGCTCTTGGCATGGAGCTCGATGTTGGCCATACCCTTTTCCGCGATGCCCACCACGGCACATTCCCGGCTGACGCCCGGGAATACATTTTCTACCACGGCACCGCCTTCATCCAGTACCATGGCCGGATGAATTCCCTGCTCTTCAAACCATGTAACCATGTCTCTGCAGGTGGTACCGTTGACTTCTTCCTGCCCGGAAAAGGCGAAATAAATATCATGTTCCGGTACATAGCCCTCGCCGATCAGCTGTTCTGCAGCCTCCAGCACGCCGCACAATGTACCCTTGGTATCCAAAGTTCCACGCCCCCACAGAACACCATCCTCCACGACAGCGTCAAAGGGCGGTTTCTCCCACTGGGACTCTTCCACCGGCACCACATCATAATGGGCCATCAGAATCACCGGATCCTTGTCAGTCTTGCCCTTCCACAGGTACAGCAGGCCATTCACGCCCATCATTCCAAATTCGCAGTGCTCATGGATGTTGGGGTACAGCTGGGGCAGCAGCTGACGGAACTTCAAGAACTCCCCTTCATCAATCAAACTGGTATCATCATAAGAAACCGTCTTACAGCGGATCAGCTCCTGCATATCCGCCACAATCTTTTCTTCGTTCAGCGCCACTTTTTCCTGGGAGCGTTCCGGCTCCGGCAGGGGCTTAAACTGCGCTGTACGCACCAGCAAAATTCCGACAAAAACAACAATCGCCGCTAAAATAATCCAACCAATCATAACAGTTCAATCCCGTGCTCTCTGCACTCCGCCCGCATGGAATCCGGCCAGATACTGGCCTGCACTTCACCGATATGGGCACGATCCAACAGCAGCATACATAGTCTCGACTGACCAATACCGCCGCCGATGGTATAGGGCAGTTCGCCATTTAAGAGCATCTTGTGATAGGTCAAAGAAGACCGCTCGGTGCAGCCTGCTTTTTCCAGCTGCTCTGCCAGAGACTTTTCGTCCACGCGGATACCCATACTGGAGATCTCCAGGGCACAATCCAGGGTATCATACCAGAACAAAATGTCACCATTCAGGGCCCAGTCGTCGTAGTCGGGGGCACGGCCATCATGGGGTTCCCCACTGGCCAGCTTGTCGCCGATCTGCATCAAGAACACACAGCCCAGTTCCTTACAAATCAGGTTCTCCCGTTCCTTGGGGGTCTTGTCGGGGTAGCGATCCTCCAGTTCCTGGCTGGTTACAAAATGAATCTCATCGGGCAAATGCTTCACAGCCTGGGGATATTTATACCAAACCTCATGCTCCATATGCTTGATGATCTTATAAATGGTGCGCACTACTTCCTTTAGCTTTTCAATGGTGCGCTCTTCCTTGGCAATTACCAGTTCCCAGTCCCACTGATCCACGTAACAGGAATGCAGGTTATCCAGTTCTTCATCCCGACGGATGGCGTTCATATTGGTATACAGCCCTTCGCCCACCTTAAACCCGTATTCATGCAGGGCCATTCTCTTCCACTTGGCCAGAGAATGTACTACTTCAATCTCCTCACCGGGAATTGCGGGCATATCAAAGGAAACGGGACGCTCCACACCGCTCAAATTATCATTCAGACCGGAACTTCTAGCCACAAATAACGGTGCGGAAATTCGCTCCAGATGCATTTCTGCGCCAAATTCCTTCTGAAATGTATCTCGTATGTATTTGATGGCCGCTTCTGTCTCGCGCACGGACAAGCGGGCATCATAACCTTCCGGAAAAATCAACTTCATAACAATCACTCCTGCCTTACATATTTCCAACAACAAAATCTTTTACAATGGCGAAGGCTTCCCGCACATAATAGTGCAGTGCCATCACCGGCCCGGGATCCGCCCGAAGGCCGCTGACATTCTCAAGTCCCGCCTTTTTCGCAATCTGTACACCCCGGAACACATGGTACTCACTGGTGATAACTACCACCGAGTCTGTAACATCCTCAATATACGCCTTGCTGAATTCTATGTTCTCTGTGGTGGAAGTGGATTGGTTTTCCATCACAATCCGCTCCGGGGCAATTCCCCGCTCCACCAGCTCATCCCGGATACACTGGGCCTCCGAAATCAATTCTCCTTCACCCTGCCCGCCGGAGGCAATGGCAATGGTATCGGGATTTTCTTTTAAGTATTCCGCCGCCGCATCGATACGATACCTCAGGGACAGGGACGGGCGTTCACCTTCTACCTTACAGCCTAAGATAATACAATACTTGGCCTTGGGCTCCGGTGCCTTAAAGGCAGTGGTAATTACGAGCATTTCTAAAATCAGAAAAACCACCAGTCCAATACCCACAACCACCGTAATCGGCACCCAAACTGCCGCCGAAATGTGCAGCAGCCCTTTACGGGCCAAATGGCACAGATAAGATAACCCTGCGCACACCACCGACATGGCCGGCCAGATCACACCAAAATTAATACCGAAACCAATCCAGAACCCCAGCATCAGATAATACACCAACGCCAGCACTGCCAGCCCGGCGAAAAAGATACTTCCGATCAGGGCCATCATAGCGGAAATCCTCTAAGCAGATCCTCCAACGTGTCACGACGCCGGATCAATCTGGCAGATCCATCCTCCTGAATCAAAACTTCCGCCGGACGCAGCCGGTTATTATAATTGGAAGACATGGCATAACCGTATGCACCCGCATCCAGTACACCAATCACATCATCCTGCAGAATCTCCGGCAGTTCCCGCTTAGCCGCAATAATGTCGCCGCTTTCACAAATGTTACCTACGATGGAAACCACTTCCACCTTGCCGGTATCCTCGCCCTCCTCACGATAAATCTCAATATCGTGATGGGAGTCATACATCATAGGACGCACCAGCACATTAAAGCCCAGATCCGTCCCGATATATTTATTCTCATATACAGTCTTCACCGCATGCGCCTTACCCAATAATACGCAGCACTCTGCACTGATATACCGACCGGGTTCGATCTTAAACTGCACCTGGCTGCCATACTCTGCCACGAAAGCGTTAAAGATTTCATCCAGCTGCTGGCCCAGGCTCACCAGATCCAAACGGGCCTGTCCTTCCATCTTATGATAAGGAATACCAAAACCGCCGCCAAAGTCAATAATCTCCAGCCCCGGGAACTCCTTACAAACCTCCAGCAGGTTCTTAATGCCCTGCAAATAGGGTTCCGGATCCATAAACAGTGACCCAATGTGCTGATTGATGCCCACCAGCTTCAGATCATACTTGGCAATGATGGCCCGCATCTCGTCATACAGTGTGGGATCAATGGCAAACTTGGTCTCGTGACCACCGGTCACCACCTTGGCATGATGTCCTGCACCCACGCCCGTATTCAGACGCACACAGATCCGTCCCCCGGGACACAACTGACCAAACATCTCCAGCTGAGCCAGAGAATCCACACTAATCAGAATGCCCTTCTCAACCACAGCCGCCATCTCTTCTCGGCTCACATTATTGCTGATAAAGAAAATATGGTCGTGGTCAAAGCCCGCGGCCTCTTCCACCGCAATCTCGCCCAGAGACATGGCGTCCACCACCAGCCCCTCCTCCCGCACAATCTTCAAAAAGTGCAGGTTGGAATTAGCCTTGGCGGAATAGTTGACTGCAAAGTTGGGATACTTCACCAGGTTCTTCATCTCCCGGCAGCGCTGGCGCAAAATTCTTTCATTATATACATACAACGGTGAACCATAGTCACGCACCAGCTGGGCAGGTGTGGTATTGCCCCAGAACTGATTCGGACCGGTATAATAGTCAAAATTAAACATACAAATTACCCCTTTTTATTTCTTCTTATAGTGTTTCCAGAAGATGTACTTATTATAGAGGTTCAGGCACAAAAAGTCAAATACTTCCCACGATTTTTGCGAAAAAAACCTAGAATTTAAGCCATTTTTAATACTTGTTTCAACATCTTCCGATAAAATGTTATTGACAAACACCTTTCTCCATTTTATACTTAAAAAAAAGATGTTAGGGGGCTTTCACATGACAATTCAAGAAGCAATTGATTCTAAAAACTTTTATGAATTAAGAAAATTAGTTAACGGTACGGACGAAAACGGCGTTCCCATGGCTTTTGCGGTGGCAAAATCCGGTAATCTGGAGGCGGTCAAGTATGTTCTGGAGTACACTGGTGTCAGCATGAATATGCGGGACGACAACCATCGTAATATCCTGCATTTCGGCGCCATGTCCGGCAATGTGGATGTATGCAGATATCTGGTGGAGAAGATCGGCATGTCTCCGGTGGAGGGTGACCACGACCTGCTGACACCCTACGAGATCGCTGCCCAGGCCGGTAATGAGGAACTGACCGCTTATTTTGAAAGCGTGGTAGGTGCACCCCTGTCCCGCATGTACAAGAACCCCATCCGCCGCGGCTTTTTCCCGGATCCGTCCATTATTCGTGTGGGTGAAGATTATTACATGGTCAACTCCACTTTCGTTTTCTTCCCCTGTATTCCTGTTTCCCACTCTAAGGACTTGGTGAATTGGCGGATTATCGGCCATGCCATTACCAATCCGGAATGGTCCGAACTGGATGATACCACCGGCGGCAACGGCTATTGGGCACCGGACATTTCATATCATGATGGACGATTCTACATTACCGTCACCTATCGCCACAATGACATTCCTCCGTATTTTTATCTGGAGGGCGACGATGCTCCCGTTTTCCGTCATCAGATCATTGTCAGCTCCGATAAGCCGGAAGGACCTTACTCCAAGCCTGCCAAGATTTATGAAGACGGTATCGATCCCAGCCTGTTTGTGGATGATGACGGCCGCCGCTATATGCTGCTAAACCGCGGCGCCCGTATTCTGGAACTGAACGCTGATGCTACGGAGCGCATTTCTGATGCAGAGATGCTCTATTACGGCGCCAACAAGCGTAACCCCGAAGGCCCCCATCTGATGAAAAAGGACGGCTATTATTATCTGTTTATGGCGGAGGGCGGTACCGGTCAGGGCCATGTGGTGACCGTAGCTCGTTCCAAGACATTACGAGGCACTTATGAGCCCTGTCCCTATAACCCAATTATGACCCAGCGGGATCCCGGGGCGCTGATCCAGCGTGCAGGCCACGGCGAATTGGTGGACACCCCCGATGGTGAGTGGTATCTGGCCTATCTGTGCGGTCGGGAATATTATCCCCAGCCCGGTGTTTACCGTACCATGCTGGGCCGCGAGACTTCCATGGACCGTGTGGTCTGGACTCCTGACGGATGGCCCATTGCCAATGGCTTGAAGGGACCCTCTGCTCTGCAGTACAAGCCCAATCTGCCGGAACATCCTTGGCCTGAAGAGCCCCAGACTTTTGATGAAGCTACCTTCTTCCACACCTGGATGTTCTCCCGTCCGCCGGAAAAGGATGGCTACGCCATCGTGGAGGGTAAGGTAATCTTAAAGGGCAGCGCCCTGGATCTGAACAAAGTTCAGTCCAAAAACATTCTGGTGCGCCGCCAGACCGACCTTTCCTTCACCGCCAACACCACCATGGTTCTGCCGGAACTGAAGCCGGGTCAGAACGCAGGCATGACCAACTATTACGACGAAGTGGCTTATATCAAATTCGCTGCATTTTGCAATGATGACGGTCAGCTGCAGATCAAGGTTGTGGAGCAAAAGCGGGAAGAAACCATTGAACATCCGGCGATGATGGTACCCGCCGGCACAAAGCGTGTGAACTTCCGGGTGGATACCCATATTTTCGACCGCAAGTATTATGTTAGCTTTGATGGCGGCGATTATGTTGAAGCCGTACATCTGCCCTTTGTGGATGCTCTGTGCGACGAAGGCGTTCCCGGCAAGCACTTCACCGGACCTACTCTGGGTATGTACGCCTACGCAGGCGAAGGTGAAGAGTTGAGAGTCACTTTTGAAGACTTTCATTATGAAGGAACCTCCACTCGTACTTAAAACTAACCAAGAATTATTTTAACCTTACTCAAAAAGGGGACTGTCTTAACGAGACGGTCCCCCTTTTCGCTTCTACTCTATTCTATTCAAACTCTCTGCCTGAGCTGCTCCACATACATCGGCCGATCCTCTTCCGGGATATCCAGAAAATCCATGGCAACCTCTGGGGTGCCTTTCATCTTCTTCATGACATTCAGAATCATCTTTACGATAGCATCTATTTCACCCTTTATCATACCTTGTTCCACTCCTTGGGCAATTCCTTTTTGAATTCCCTGCTCTACACCGCTCTCATATACCCATTCACTATAGTTACACACCTTTTCCACATCTCCTTCCATTTCGTTGGTCATAGCAATACCGTATTCCTCTTCCAAAATCTGCTTTTTCTCGGCTACTGAATAGGTACGACCCATTAATACATTCAGCATCCGCAGGATTCCATTATCGTCATCCTCACCCAGATTCAGCTGTACCACCGTCAGCTTATCGTAGATCTTCCGAGTTCGGGTCATCTCGCCCCGCATATGGACTTCATTCATCTCATATCGGTTAATACAGCCTTGCTCTATCACAGAGGGATTGACCGCAATCCAGATGGAATAGACTTTTTTAAGTTCTCCATAATTCTGCCCGGTAAACTCCACTCCGTCCTCAGCCACCAGCATCAACGCGCAATAGAAAATCCCTCGTGTGATGATATCATATCCAGGATTGTACTTATTCTGGACTTCTACATTTAATAACACTTTGGTTTTGCCCGTGCCATCCGGGCACATGGCATCAAAACGCAGATCCATATTGCGGCCATTTAAGCTCTCCGCCTGACCCACAATCTTATCGGTAACCTGGTCCCCTCGAATCAACTTCTCCACTTCTTCTACTGAACAATTTCCATATTCCCTCGCACTCGCCTGAACAATCCGGGCCAAAAAGGGAATATTCTTCAGCACCTCTTTACATGCGGTATCCAACTCCACACGCAGGTGCTTATCCAAATCCTTTGCAGCTTGGCTCATCCGCTTCCTCCTCTATTATATCCTGTTTCCCGGCCAATTGCAACCGCCGGAAGGGAATTATAACACGTTTTGAGGGTTCTGGCAAATCGAAGCCACAAGCACCTTTGTGCACTTTTTTTCGCTTAAATAAGCCATTTTTCGGACTTCGTGACGAAATCGGGACGGACATATGTCAGAAAATTCTCTATTTTGACTATGATTACGACAATGGAAAATAACATCTTCATGAACCATTCTTTTCTCCTACAAATGTGACCGATACCCTCGTGGAGACATTCCCGTCTGTTGGCGAAACTGTCTGCTAAAATGCGTTGCGTTGGCGTATCCAAGCTGCTCTGCCAACTGCGTAATCGGGATATCCGTCCCCGCCAGTGCGGTCCGCGCCGCATCCACTCTGGCTCGGATCAGGTCATTCATTGGCGATATGCCAAACATGGATTTGTATACTGTAAAAAATCGAGACGGGCTAAGATGAACTTGCTCTGCCATTTGTTCTACAGTCCAGCTGCGCTCCAAATGGGTAAACATCTTTGTTCTCAAACCATATAACCTGCTATACAGTTCTGGATTCGCCACATGTTCCTCTCCTTTATCTTTACAAGCGCGAGCATATCGAATCAATAACTGCTGTGCCGCTGCATTGGCCATCTGCTGTCTAAATGGCCGATCACTGTTGATCTCCAGCTCAATATCACAAATACCTGCCGTCATAAAAGTCGTATCCGCCGGGTAAATCACCTTATCCAACACGATACCTAATTCTGCGATCAAAGGTGCTGCATCCACCGACAGATGCATCCAGTCATGAATCAATGGCTCTGCACTGTACAAATACTGCTCCGTTCCCAAACCATAACAAATACATCCACCGGGCTGAACCGTTATTCGTTGACCGAACTGCAGGATTTCGACTGTATTAAAAAAATGAATCAAGACAAATTCTCTTATACCATTGGGCCGGCTCAATTCAAAGCCTTTGGGTTCCGGCCACCGATGTCGTGCACTGAGTACCACCTTGTACCACCTCCACCTTCATTCTACATCGCACAGTAGGATATGTCAAGTTTATAATAAAATCGGTTATTGATTCTAACCATCTTAAAAATTATAATAAAGTCAAATCATACTCGAAAGGATGAATTACCATGAATATTCCCAGAAGTGAACATCCCAAACCGCAATTCCAACGTGATAACTGGCTTAACCTAAACGGCCAATGGGCCTTTGAGATTGATAACGGCCGCAGTGGCCGTGCCCGTGGCCTTAGCAAGGCCGAGACCCAGCTCAGTGATACGATCCTCGTCCCCTTCTGTCCTCAGAGCAAGCTCTCCGGCGTAGAACACAAAGATTTTATGCAGGCCGTATGGTATCGTCGTACCGTAGACCTGACCGCCGAGCAGATCAGCGGCATCACCAAGCTGCACTTTGGCGCAGTAGATTATTGCTGCGAAGTATTTGTGAATGGGCAGAGCGTTGGAACACATACCGGCGGTTATGTTTCCTTTGCATTTGATATTTCCCAGGCTGTACAAGCCGGAGAAAATGTCATTACCGTATGTGCCGAAGACAATGAGCGGGATCCGTTAATTCCCCGCGGTAAGCAGAGCGAAGAATACTTCTCCCACAACTGCGATTATACCCGCACCACCGGTATTTGGCAGACCGTTTGGCTGGAGTTTCTGCCCAAGACTCATATAGAAAAAGTCAAGTATTACCCCGATGTGGAAAATGGTGCGATTAACATCGCTGCATTTTTACAGGGTGCTGGCACACTGACTGTTACTGCCTCCTATGAAGGTCGTGAAGTAGGCTGCGCCAGCGTGCAAGCTGATGGTGGTCGTGTACAGCTTGTGCTGCCCCTCTCCGAGATCCACCTGTGGGAAGTTGGCCAGGGTCGCCTGTATGATCTGGAGCTGACTTACGGCGATGACCTGGTACATAGTTATGCCGGTCTGCGCAGCATCCGTCTGGAAGGCAGAAAATTCATGCTTAACGGTAAGTCCGTTTTCCAGCGCACCATTCTGGACCAGGGTTTCTATCCCGATGGTATCTACACCGCACCCAGTGATGCTGCTCTGCTGAAGGATATCCAGCTTTCCATGGCCTGCGGTTTTAACGGCGCCCGTCTGCACGAGAAAATTTTTGAAGAACGCTTCCTGTATCACTGCGATAAGCTGGGGTACATGGTATGGGGAGAATTCCCCAACTGGGGACTGGACCACACCCGTCCCGAGGCTGTATTCAGCGTCCTTCCCGAGTGGCTCAGCGAAGTGGATCGAGACTTTAACCATCCTGCCATCATCGGTTGGTGCCCCTTCAATGAGACATG
>JAFUJY010000302.1 GCA_017467985.1 Bacillota bacterium | reverse complement strand
GGAGCGTTTGATGCAGTTGGTGACCACAGTGACAGAGAAGAGTGGCGGCCAGATTCATCTGAATATGGACATGACTGCGGGCAAGCGCTGGGGTCTGCTGTATAAAAAGGAATACGGCCGGATCTTTTTGGAGAATCGCTATACGGATTGGGGGAATTATTATCCTCATTATACCCTGCGCAATTTGTGGATGCTGGCCCGTTACATACCGATTCAGAAGCTGCAGGCGGAGTTGTTAAATGTGCGCCGCAATGCACATATGTATGAAGATGACCCCTGTGCGCCCGGATTGTATCCCATGGATTATGTGTTTGCAGTGACTATGTTTGCCAATCCGTTGTTTTGGATGGAGCTGAGTGGCCTGGCACAGGAAGATGCAGATAAGCTCCGTCCCATCGTAGCACTATTCAGGGAGCTTGCTTCGGAAATTGCTCAGTGCAGCATCCGTCCCATTGGCGACATGCCCGATGGCTACAGTTTCACCGGTTTTGCCGCCGAGAAGAAGGACAGTTCCAGAGGTTATCTGCTGCTGTTTCGTGAAAATGGGCCGCAGTCATGGTATAAGTACGATTATTATGTTTCAAACGCAAGGGTTCTTTATGCTTCTGCACCCCAAATGAAAATAGAGTGCGGATCTGAAGGAATCTTGTTGCGTGCACCACGAAAAAGATCGTTTATCTTAGCTGAATTCTAAGGAGGAATGAAAGATGAGTACGAATGATACTTTGTACATGAGAAGACCGGCCTCTTGGCCTAAGGATCTGGCCAGAGATGGATTACCTTTAGGTAATGGACGTACCGGTGCATTGGTGCAGGGCGGAGCCGGCATCGAGGAGATTCTGTTTAATCGATATGATGTGTGGAATGGATGGTCTTATAGCGGTTTGCCGGATGTAAGCGATGCGCTGGGTGAGATGCGATCCTTAATTGATCAGGGGGATTATGTGTCCGCCAACGATAAAATGTGGGAACGGCTGCGGGATGCTGGATATGACTGTAAAGCCGGCTGGCCCATGATTTTGGGCTGCATGAAGATTCAGATGGATACGGAGGAGTCCTTCTCCCACTATCGGCGCAATCTGTACATGGATAAAGCCGAATGTGAGGTAACTTATTTCCAGAAGACCCGCCAGGTGCGCAGACGCAGCTTTGTTTCCCGGAAGGATGACACGTTTTATTTTGAATATCAGGCCAATGAGGATACCCGGGTTAAGATTACTTTTGATATTTATAATGATGGTACGCCCAATTATCAAAAGGTGCGGGAAGAAGTGCTGTCCAATTTGAAAAAGCAGTGTTGTGGCAATGGGATTGACTTTGTGGTGAAGACGGCGCAAATGTCCTATGCTGTACAGGTGCGGGTATATGGTGCAGAGGTGAAGGCTGAAGGTGAGGCGCTGACCCTGTGTGGCAAGAATTTCCGTATTGCGGTTCGCTGTTCCTCCGGAAGACGTTTTCGAAATGCACCGGCAGATTTTGACTATGATCAGAAGCTGAAAGAGCATTTACCCCGGCATAAAAGATTGTATAAGACGGCGGATATTCGCTTGGGCAGGGGCAAGAAACGGACCAACGAAGAGCTGCTGGACGAGGTTTATGAGGATCAGGCCAGTCCGGAGCTGATTGAGAAAATGTGGCGTTTTGGACGGTATATTTTTGTGTGCGGCACCTGTGAAGGGGGCTTGCCCATTCCTTTGTATGGTCTGTGGCAGACCAAGTACGATGCCATGTGGTGTCAGAATGTGGCCAATGAAAATGTGCAGATTATTTACTGGCACACAGCGGTGGGCGGTCTGACCAAACTGGTACGCCCCCTGATCGACTATTTTTACTCGGCCATGGACATTTACCGGGAAAATGCGCAGAAGCTCTTTGGCTGTAAGGGGATTTTTATCGGTGGTTACAGTACTCCTGCCAATCGCCATATGAGCGTATTTGTTCCCGTTATTTTGAACTTTACCGGTGTTGCCGGGTGGTTGGCACAGCATTTTTATAAGTATTATCGTATGACAAACGACCGCAAGTTGTTAGATGAAAAAATTTTCCCCTTTATGCTGGCGGCTGCAGACTTTTATCTGGATTACCTGGCATACGATGAAAACGGCAAGATCGTTTATTATCCCTGTGTGTCGCCGGAGAATACGCCGGGGAATCTGGTGAATGCCATCAACCATATTCCGGATCGTCTCACAAGACACCGCAATCCTGTAACCAAAAACGCAGTGATGGAAGTTGCCATCGTGAAAGAGCTTTTTACCAATTTGGTTGTGCTGATTCAGGAGACGGGGGAAAACGCAGAGTATTTACCCCAGCTGCAAAAGGCCTTGGCAGATATGCCGGAATACCAGATTAACGGTGACGGTGCGTTGAAGGAGTGGATTACTCCGGAGCTGGAAGACAATTACTTCCATCGTCATTTGTCCCATATCTATCCTTTATTCCCGGGTGACGAAGTGGTCAAAGAAGAAAATCCGGAGCTGTATGCAGCTATTGAGCGAGCGGTGGATCTGCGTCAGTTGGGCGCTCAGTGTGGCTGGTCCGTGGTACATATGGCTTCCATTTATGCCACTATGGGTCGGGGCGAAAGCGTCATGCAGTGTCTTGACACCATGCTGAAGGGCTACATGATTAATAATTTTATGTCCAACTGCAGTGATTACCGAAACATGGGCTTGTCCGCCATGTTTGAAGACGTGGTCGTACAGATTGATGCCAATATGGGCTTTGTTAATGCGGTGCAAAAGATGATTTTTGATGAGCGGAGGGATTATTTGCTGCTGCTGCCGGCGATTTCAGAGCGTCTGGCAGTGGGAAGCGCTTCGAACTTTTGCTTCAGTGGCGGTAAGGTTTCCCTGAAATGGGACCTGAAGGCCCATAAGCTGCAGGCTAAAATTGTGTTTGAACGGGAGTGCAGTGTGCAGGTACGCCTGCCCGAAGGGTTTAGCGCGGAGATTTGCAATGAACGAATTTATGGTCAAAAGGGAACGGTAGTAGAAATAAACTGTGATTGAAGGAGGCAGCGAAATGAAGACATTACAACGCTGTGAAGCAGTTTTGAGAGATGCGGTGGATTTACTGGATATTAACGCAAGATTTAATCCTTTATCAATTGCGATTGCGAAAATGAGCGTGGGAGAGAAGCCGGAAGAAAAATATTTATACAATGAACTGGATACATTGTATAGAAAGTTTGACTGTGGTGATTTTTCCATTAGCTTAATAGTAAGAATGCTGAATCTGTACGGTGATGCGGGCTTGTTAAGCGACAAAATGAAGGCGGACATCAAAAAAGAATTGCTTCGTTATGATTATTGGTATGATGTTGAGAATGTACGTTTCCCGGGACATACCATTATGTGGACGGAAAATCATGTCTTTTACTTTAAATGTGATCAATTCCTGGTGGGCAAGTATTATAAAGATGATATCTTTAAAACTGGAAAAACCGGAACGCAGATGGCAGCAGAGGTCAGGGCAGAAGTGCTTGACTGGATGGACATAAAGCTGAAAACAGGATTCTGCGAATGGGACTCTTCTTCGTATACCGGCTGTAATATAAAAAATCTTTTGAACCTTTATGATTTCGCCGATGATGAAGAAATAAAGCAAAAGGCCAAGCAGCTGTTGGATGTAATCATGTTTTCTATTGCTATACATAGTTTTGATGGCTATGCATGTAGTTGTGAGGGACGCACTTATACTGCCAATCTCTTAAAAGAAAGCAATGGGCTGGCATCAGTGAAGTATATATTATGGAATAAGCCGGACTATTTTCCCAGTGATGTAGGCGTGTGCCTGGCAACAAGTCAGTATGAAGGCTTTGAAAAAGCGGATGCGGTCTATGGCTGCACGAAAACCTTTGAGAGTTTTGAACAGCAGGGCTTTTATGTGGAGGACGGTCCTCTCTTGGGAAGAGGCTATACAACAGATCATGATCTGGAGCTGTATTGGCAGAATATGGGGTATACCCATAAGCTCACCCTGGAAAACAATATAAAAATGGGCGAAAAATACAACATACAGATCAACCATCAGCTGAATTCTAAATATAAGGATTATCAGGATAATCCCCAGGATGAAATCAGTATAAGAGGTGCCTGTTATCTTGGCAGAGCCAACACGGTCTTGTATAAGACAAAGGATTATGCCATATCCTCGGTACAGGATTACAGAAAAGGGGAGGAAGGTTTTCAACAGCATGTATGGCAGGCCACTTTCCCCAAAGGAACAATTGTATTTACCAGTAATCCCGGAAGCATGGGGAAAGGTGACGCCAGACCTGACTTTTGGGCAGGAAATGCAGAACATCCCAGAGCATTGCAGTATAAAGATACGGTGATATGCATTTATAATCTTTCCGAAAAAGTAAAATATCCCTATAGTCATGGGTACTTTCCAAAAAATGAAATGGATGAAGCTTTTTGCGTGGGGAATTATGCTTTTGGAAGGAAGGGCGATAGCTATATTTCTCTTTACAGCAGCGGCGGCATGACATGGGGCGAGGGAGAAAATGCGTGCTGTGAGCTCATCTGTAAGTCCGCATCGAATATCTGGATTTGTCAAATGGGAAGCAAGGAGCAGTTCGGAAGTTTTGAGCAGTATGTTGCCCAGGTTTTAATGAGAAAAATCAGCGTTGAAGGTCTAAGCGTTGTTCTTAATTCCCAGTATGGAAAAATAACGGCGGGATGGGACGATGCGTTTTGCCTTAACGATGAAATGATTCCGACAAGAGATTTTAAGCGATTTGATAATCCGTTCTGTGTGTCAGAATATATGTCAGGGGAGTATAAGTTCTTATAAAAAATGGAGAGGAGTGGTTCGACTGCCGTCGGATCACTCCTATATGAGGGGGAATATGATGACGGCAGAAGAATTTATTATTAATGAGAAAAAATTGAAAGATGTGGTAAAGTACAGCCTGTGCAGGAAAAGAACCCATCCGGGGAGCTCTAAACGCTATCCTTATATTAAGTACCCCGGTGGTAAATGGGAGTACGTGCCGGAGGAAAAAAGGGATGAAGTTGAGAAAAAATGGGAGGAGAAGTGCCGGCTGAAAGAACAGAGGCGGCTCTTTCGGGCTGAGCTGAAGGCTATGAGCCGGGCCGAACGCAAGGACTTTCGCCAGCAGGTGAAGTTGTTGAGGATTATACAGTCCATCAACATGTCCGGCAATGCCAGTCAGATGGCCAATGGCGACACGCGGGACTCTAAAAGCGAAGTGATCGTCAGCGATATCATCGAGCGCTTGGGGCTGCCTTACGTGCATACGCCAGGTATTGTAGCCAACTACAAGTTTTATGCCCCGGACTTTGTCGT
>JAFUJY010000301.1 GCA_017467985.1 Bacillota bacterium | reverse complement strand
GACGTTTCTCCCACCGAGCTGAAGCGCATTGCCGACGTGCAGTATGCCGGCGGCGTAAACTTAATGTGCCAGCATCTGTACCCCTACTCCGAGCGTGGTCAGCGTAAGCGAGACTATCCCCTGCACTACTCCGATCATTGCCCCTGGCAGGAATCCATGATCGATTTTGACTGGTATTATAACCGTCTGGGTGCTGCTTTGGCTGAAGGCACCGAATATGCCCCCATCTTGGTGGTTCATCCCATCCACGGTGCTTACATGAGCTACAAGAAGGGCGACAACTGGCACGAGGAGATCGACAGCCATTTTGCCGCATTGTCCGACTTGTTGGGCGAAAACCAGATTCCCTACCACTACGGCGATGAAAACATGATGAAGCGCCTGGCCTCCGTGGAAGGCGACAAGATTCGCGTAGGTCTGTGCACTTATGATGCTGTTATCATCCCCTTTACCTATTCTCTGGATCACGAGACCTGCGACATGCTGCAGGCTTACATGGCAAACGGCGGTAAGATCTGGCTGTACAAGGATGTTCCCGGCTGCGTGGATGGTGCGGAAGCTGACCTGTCCTGGCTGCAGGCCAACATTACCTTTGACGATCTGCTGGCCAAGCGGGATGCCCGCATGACCGGCGCCAAGACCCTGCGTAAGCAGACCCGCTTGCTGGAGGACGGTTCCTCTTTGGTTTATATCACCAACATTGATTCTTCCAGCTACGACTGCGTGGCCGTGGACCTGCCCGATGCCAAGACCGTGTGTGAAATCAACCTGGAAACCATGGAGCTGGAGCCGGTTCATGGTGAAGGAACCACCGTATATCTGCGCTTTGAGGATGCCCAGAGCCATCTGCTGCTGGTGAATGGCCCCGCCAAGGAGCTGCTTGCCGACAAGCCCGAGATTCCCACCCAGTACATCCCCGTACCGGAAGTGGCGGAATTTGCTTCCAAACCGGAAAATATGATCACTCTGGACATGGTCGCCCTGTCCAAGGACGGCGTCAATTACGACGAGCCCCTGTCCGTATATGGTGTCAAGGACAACCTGCTGCGGGAACAGTATAACGGCCGCGTATGGCTGAAGTTCACCTTCACCGCTGCTGACGACTTTGCTTCTGAGGACCTGCGCCTGGTGGTGGAGCCCATGGGTCAGGACAGCGTAACCATAAATGGCGTGGCAGTTCAGCCCGATAAGGACGCCTGGTGGTTCGATCGCAGTTTCGCTTCTGTGAACATTGCGCCCTTTGTAAAGCCCGGTGAAAACGAGATTATCATTTCCCTGAATCACTATCAACAGGATTATGTATATTATGTTCTATACAGCGGCGTGTCCGAATCCCTGCGTAACTGTCTGGTATTCGACACCGAAATCGAGTGCATATATCTGGTGGGCGACTTCGCAGTGAAGACCGACAAACCCTTCATCACCGCTGATTCCTGCAAGGATTCCCAGTGGTCCGACAGTGATTTCGACTCAATTAAAGTCGCATCTTTTGCCAAATGTAACTATAGTGAATTGTACGATGGCTCCTTTATTCTGACCAACCAAAAGGATTCCGTATGCATTAGCGACGTCGTACAAGACGGTTATCCTTTCTTTGGCGGAACCATCTCCGTGCAGTACAATTATAACTATGCACCGGGCGCTGCAACCGTTCTTGCATTGACCGGTCGTTTTGCCACCTGCCGTGTTCTGGTAAACGGTCAGGATGCCGGCGAAATGATGTTTATACGTCATTTGGATCTGTCCCAGTTCTTAGTGGAGGGCGACAATCAGATCGTCTTGCAGTTCTCCAACGCCATGCGTAACCTGATGGGCCCCCATCACCGTCCCGATCCGGAACCCTTCAGTGTAGGTCCCACCACCTTCTCCTTTGAAAAGGAATGGAATGGCCGTGAATGCAAGAACTATGCAGATCGGTATGCATTTGTGAAATTTGGAGTAAAGGGAGTAAAGTGACCGACTGGGAGGGCGCACCTTTCCTGCGGAAAGGAAAAGCGCCCCCAGTTCGGTCCCTTCCCCCTAAAGAGAAAGGATGCTACATATGTCAGAATTACTTGAAATTATTATGATTGTGAGCTTTGGCGCCTCCTGGCCGCTGAATGTTATGAAGTCTTACAAGGCCCGCACCACAAAGGGTAAGAGCCTGGCCTTCCTGTGCCTGATCTTTTTCGGCTACATCGCCGGTATCGCTTCAAAATTCTTAAATGAAGCCTACATGGCCTCCTTCGCCGATAAATGGTACGTGCTCTTCTTCTACGTGCTCAACCTGTGCATGGTGGGCGTGGATCTGCTGCTGTATGTACGGAACAAGAGGCTGGATAAAATGAAAGAAGAAGGCTGACGGCGTATGGTTTATGCCATAATCGATAGTAAAAATCATAAGTACTATACCTACTTGAGCAATATTTTCAGAGCGATTAACAACGCACAAAACCATTATAACTGGTTAATTACAGATTGCGAGTGTTGCCCTCATACCCCACAGTTTGAACAATTACTGGGCGGGAAATATTGCTGGCTCACCGGCGAAGAACTTTCTGCCATGATTGCGGAAGATGATTTTCAATGGATTTGGGCAGTGATCACCGGCTTTGAAAAGGATATTCCCCTATCGGATGTGCTAAAATACCCTCTGCCCTCCGCACAGGATTATGATGGGTATTACAAGCATCCCGTTCATCTGCAGCACCCCCTTGCATCGATCGAGATTGTTCCCAGCGACAGTTCCTGGACACTGATTCTGAGCAAAAATAAAGACATTGTGGAGGATTACCTGACGGCGTATCCACAATGTCAAGAATTGATGCATTAATAAAAATTAAATAAAGTAATATGCACTAAGAAAAGCTGGGGCACGCCCCAGCTTTCTTATACTTTTCAGGGGCAAAATGCCCCAGTTTTCTTGTGTTTTTCGGGGGCATGCCCCAGCTTTTCACGTTTTTCCGGGGGCATGCCCCAGCTTTCTTACACTTTCCTGGGGCAAAATGCCCCAGCTTTTCACATTTTTCTGGGGCACGCCCGCTCTCATACATTCGTCCACAATATTTTTATTTCTTCCGCTGGATCAAAGGGGATCATAAGCAGAGATCTCCCCTCTCCATTCCAATCAATCAAGGATACCAGCGTATATTCTTTTGTTCCGCCCATGTGAGTGAAACGAACCCTCTCCGCGCCTTGTGGAAACGGCATCTTTCCTTCTCTTATAATACTTCCCAAATAGTCCATTACACAATATTGGGGATTATCAGCTCCCGTCAAAAGTACAACATACTCTTCCTGTAAATACGGATTGGAGATTTCCGGTTCCTCCGTAAAAAGAACATCCAACTGATTTATTGCCTGGTTCCACTGCCACAACTCAACCGTATCCGTACTTCCCCAGCCATCATATAAACTGATATAACAAGTATCACCTGTCACATATCGAAAATCTTTTACAATCAAGCCCTGACATTGCTTCTCAGTCAGTAACATCACTTGTTGACTTTCAATATTATAACCATGTAAAAACACTTTCGACTCCTGCGTTTCTACATCATAGGTATTTACCAGAATGTACAACACATTCCCCGCCGCCTGAATAAAGAAATCACCACCACTTATGCAACTTTCTTCATATACTAACTCTGGTTCTTCTGTTATGCTCCCCAAAGGTTCTCGGGTGATCCGTATTGTCTTAGAAGATGCACCATCTTCAACCACCGAATCAATTTTCGCAATATATACATAATCTCGATGCAAACGAACCATCAAATTATTACCTGCAATCTCTGACTTTAACACCTTTTCCTGCTGTCGTTCCGTAGCATCCGGTGCCATGGAGTACAAATAATTGACTCCATTCTGGCTATCATGCCAATATACTTTATTGTTATAATAGCACATACTACTGTCCCCAATTATATACGCATTACACTCCTTGGAATCGTGCGCACACTCGGG
>JAFUJY010000300.1 GCA_017467985.1 Bacillota bacterium | reverse complement strand
TCGTCGAGCCAGAGGTTTGCCTACAGCTTCCTTCAGATTCCACCTCACGATGAACACCCTTGCTGTTCAGCTATATACTTCCTTGTTACCTAGGTGTATTCGGGACTTTCACCCGTTAGAGCGCGCCCATGGCGCGCAAACAGCAAAAGGCACTGGGATGATATCATTCCAGTGCCTTTTCAATTTCACTTATTTTCTTTACCTCTGCCGGCGGATTCCTGTGATCTCCCAGCATCTTTTCCATCCAGACCATATCGTGCCATTGTCCCAATTTATAACCGCACTTGTGGAAATGCCCCACCAACTGAAATCCCAGCTTTTCATGGAATCCCACACTTTCCGGATTGGGCCATGCAATACAGGAATTCAGATTCAAAATACCCTGTTTTTTCAGGAGTTCTTCCATTCTTTCGTACAATACTCGGCCAATACCACAGCCGCGCTTATCCCAATGCACATAAATGGACAATTCCGCACCCCATCCGTAGGCAGCCCGACTGTGAAAGGGCGACGCATAGGCGTATCCCACGATTTTCTCCTCCATTACAGCCACCAAGTACGGATACTTTTCCAGGCGCTGACGAATGCGTTCGGCAAATTCCTCCACCGAGGGCACTTCATATTCAAAGCTGACAGCGGTATTTAACACATATGGTGCATAGATCGCCACCAGTTCTGCCGCATCCGCCACCGTGGCCATACGTATCTTAATGCCCATCTTTACACCTGCCGATCCCATGTATCATCGATCGCTCCGTCCCCTTCATAAATATCAAACAGGCGATCCATAAAGAAGTAGGGAACAAACTCACCGGCGGCCACCAATCTGGCGACCTCCGCCCGATCTGCCCACTTGGCATCGGATACTTCCTCGTACTGCAAGTGTAAATCTGACAAATCCACATCCCGCTTAATCAGCCAATAGTCATCGAATCCTTGAGCCCAGTTAAAGGTAAAACGCACCATTTCATCGGTTAAGTCAATCTTCAGGCCTAACTCTTCCCCCACTTCCCGCTCCGCAGCCCGACGGCTGTCATCTCCGGTGGTGGCCGAACCGCCTGCAGAAACATCCCACATATTGGGATATCCCCTCTTCCAGGACTGACGCTTCTGGATCAACAGTTCTCCCTTGGAGTTAAAAATGCACACATGCACCACCAAATGATACTCCCCGGGCTGCAATAGATCTCCTCGGCGGCGGGTATAGCCTTTCAATTGGCGTTCTCTATCATAAATATCCCACAATTCATTATCATTATCACCAATCGGCATAATATCTCTCCTATTGATTATGGGCGGCCCTAGTGAGCCGCCCCAGATTTTTACTCTACCTTTGTAATTCTGATGGCCATGTATTCCCGACTGGGCATGTCCACAGTAATATTCGGACCATGTACTCCCCGATCCTCAATGGTCATGTTCCAAGTATCAATCACATCCACCTGATACTTCCCCGGCTCCAGATGATACTCCATAATCGCTGGACAGGACTTACCCAGATACTCGATGCGTACGCTCTTGCCACTAGGCATCTTTTCCTGATTTACGCACACGCGACGTCCTGCATAGGCCAAACCGCCCTGGGGCAGCTCTTCCAGAATGGAGAGCAAGAACTTCAAACGTTCAGGAGAACCGCCATGGAGCTTGCCGCCATGAGACCACCACAAAAAATCTTCCGGATGCACATAGGTTTCACCATGACCGGCGTAGCCGCCCCGCAGCGTAGTCTCCCAGAAGCGACGGGTCATTTCCTGGGGCGTGATACAGCCCCAATGGGGACTGATATTACCCTCGTAGCACAATTCATCAATGATAATGGGCT
This sequence comes from Bacillota bacterium, assembly GCA_017467985.1. Classification (GTDB taxonomy): domain Bacteria; phylum Bacillota; class Clostridia; order Lachnospirales; family Bianqueaceae; genus Faecimorpha. The sequence continues at coordinate 6,197 of JAFUJY010000300.1, read as the reverse complement.
TGCGGTAACGCTCTCTCCACTGATTGGTCATTTCCACCGGCATCACATCCGGCTGACGCTGGATACAGCAATGGGTCACCCAAGGCTTGGAGTAATCATACAGCGCATGACAGTTATGGATAGAACGCAAATGCTGATAAGGATCATTCTCACAAACGATCTTAGCATAACGCTCCCAATCGGCGATGGACTTTTCTCTCAGCAGATCCCACTCGTTAGCAAAGGACCACCACACGTTACGATAGGCGCTGAAACGATTGACTACATAGTTCCAATACAAGTCATCCTGATCCGCTGTCATCTTAGAGAAGCCCCAACGATCATAGGGATGCATTACGATAATATCTGCCTCCACGCCCAGTTCCTGCAGCTTAACGATACAGTCTTCAATATGCTGGAAGTGCTTGGGATTAAAACGATAAAAGTCCCACTTATTACCATGATCCACCATCTTGTACTCACCAAAATTCTGACGAGTCATCTGGCTGGTATCACAGGGCGTACCCTCATAAGGATAGGTAATAGGCTCATGGAAGTTATAAATATAGTGCTTGGGAAATACACAGAAACGAATCTTATTAAAATATCCTTTGGCCAGTTCTGCCAAAGTCAGATCCTGCAGTTCCTGGCTCTGATGGGTCCATACATAACAAGTGGTGCCCACCGGATAATAAGCCTTGCCATCAGCATAAGCAAAATGATAATTATAGGCAACCTGCACCGGACCATGGTTCCCCTCACCGGCAGGAGTAACCGTAAAATCACCCGTCTCTGCCTGGCTCAGGAAGCTTGTCTCCACGCTGAAGGTATACTCCCCTTCATAGGAAGGCATAAAACGAACCTTATACACGCCTTCACCATCGTAAAAACCATTGGCCTTCACCTTCACAATACCGTTAGAAAAGGTACCCTTCACCCATTGCTCGGTAAAAGGATTCCCCTCAGCAGGGCCCTGGACAGTCACTTCCAGCATTCCCCATTTTTCCACTTGTTTCTGATAATCCAGCATCGTAATACCCCCTATAATTATTTATTGTAAATGAATATGAATCAGTCGGTGCAACGCACGGGTACACAGTACATAATGGGTCAGACTGTCCTTCATGGTATCCAGTGCAATGACACCATCATATTCCAGCCCCTTAGCAAAATATACCGGCATCACAGGAATCAGATCCGGTGTGGTCTTACGCAGTTCTCCCGTAACCAGCTCCCCATCGGAGCCCAAGAGACCAGCCACAAAGCGGGCCTGTTCCATGTTTTCGGTGAGAACGGCTACACGCTCCATCTTCTGCTCCTTCAGCCATGCTAAACCTTCTGTCAGCTTTGCTTTAAGACTCTCATCCAGTTTGGATTTCCAGTTCTTTACCGGTTCACCGGGGCGCTCCACCGTCTGAATCGGACAACGCAGATCCTCTTCCAGATCCTTCATGGCATATTCCATCACCTGACGGGTGCTGCGGTAACTACGACGCAGCTGATAATCCTTCGTCTGCTTACGCACAGAAGGAGGCATGGCCTTCTTCCACTCGTCCATTAGACTGGGGTAGTTCTTTCCTTTAATCTTCTGGCGCACATCACCTACCACCGTCAGACTTTCGGTACCGGTTACCTTTAACAGTGCAGCCAGGCCAAGAGCGCTCACATCCTGGGCCTCATCCACCACCAGATGCTTTACATCAAACAAGCCCTTGCCATGGAACTTGGCTGCCACATACAACATAGCCCACAGGTCTTCTTCCGTCCAGGCAGAAGTGTCTCCCTGACAAATCCACTCCCGATACCATTCTTCCACATTGGGAATGGCATATACATCCCGCAGGAACAAGCGGTACTCATACAAACTCACCATATATTCGTACAGTTTCGCATTTCCTTCGTAGCGCAGACGATTGGCCAGTTCTTCCTGTCCCGTTGCCTTGGCTTCTTTGATCTTTTGAGCATATTCCCTTTGCAGACGCTTTACACCTTTATCTCGCACATCCTTCAAGCGGCTATTAATGACCCGCTTGATTCGCATCACACGACGATTGTAAGGCATGGAGCGATATGCACGGAAGAACAGATCATTGCCTTCCTTCGCATCCAGCAATACACTTCCATCAAATACCAAAGCCTCGCTCAGACGCTGCTTTTCTTCATAGGCGCTCACCGCCTCATCCAGGACCTTTGCAAAGGAAATATCCGCCTTTTTGTATACGCTCTGGCGCCATGACTCATCATCCCCATGCATCAGACGCTCAAAATAATCTCTGGGGCGCATAATGGGGTCTTTTAGTTCCAGCACTTCCATGGCAAGCTTACGCAAAGTCCGCTGATGTGTACCTTCCGTTTCACCCAAATCCGGCAAAACCTGGGAAATATACTCCATAAAAATCTGGTTGGGTCCCAAAATCAGAATGTTATCCTTTAACTTCTCACGGAAGTTATACAGTAAATAAGCCACACGATGCAGAATAATCGTAGTCTTACCACTGCCGGCTACACCATCCAGCAAAACATTCTCTTCCAGCGGGGCACGGATCAGGTCATCCTGCTCCTTCTGAATGGTGGCAATGACTTCTTTCAATCGATCTCCACTGCTGCCGGAAAGTACCATCTGCAGAATATCGTCTTTGATATCCAATTCGGAATCAAACATACCCTTCAGCTCGCCATCTTTAATAATATACTGACGACGAATCAATAGATCCACGTCAATCTGCCCGCTGGGCGCCCGGAAAGACATCTCGCCCAGGTGCTGCTGATAAAACAATGAGGCTGCCGGTGTACGCCAGTCCAGAATCAGCGGATCCCCATCCTGGGTCAGTCCCCGCTTACCGATATAATAACTTTCTTCCCCATCTTCGCCCTTTTCAATGAAACAGATCATACCAAAGTATGGCAAATAATACATCTTGGTCAGTTCCAGCACACGCTGATACGCAGCAGTATACTGGGCTTCTTTAATCTCGGAGCCCACATGATCCATACGAGTCTGCTCAATCAGAGTTTCCTCTGTCATATCCTTTCTGCGCTCCACAATGTCTTGCTTCATTACACCCAGCTCCGCCAGCTGCCGATTCATTTCATTTTGAATCAACAGCTGCACTTGAGCCAGGTGCTGCCGCTCGATGGTTAGATCTTTCTCCTGGTTTTCCATTCTATTCTTGATCCTTTCTTACTCCATGTGTTCGTACACGCTGCCTCCGATGAACTCCCTCAGAATGGATGTCTGGGGAACTTCTTCACTGGAGACGCCCTGGAAATAATCCAGGAACTTGATCAAACGTCGAGCCTCTGCATATTCCGGCGTACCATGCTGGATACGGAACAACAAGGGCTCAGCAAATTGCTTCAAAATCGCCATTTCATAGGGCAAAGCAGAATTAAACATCACATCCGCTTCTTCCTGGAAGGGGAAGATGTTATGATCTTCTCCCCGGCGTACCGACTCCCACATGGAGATGGTCTGAGCCGCAGAAGTACCACGGAACTGGTGATCTCGCACCATTCGCCGCAGCAGCCGTCCATCGGTGGTGGGAATACGGTTATGTTCATCAATGCCCAACTGTGTCAGTGCACTGATATAAATCTTATATTTTTCATTACGAGGAATGGATGCGGTCAAAGCTTCATTCAGACAGTGAATTCCTTCCACCACCAGAATATCCTCCGGACCAAACTTCATTTTATTGCCCCGATATTCCCGCTTACCTGCCTTAAAGTTGTAAGTGGGCATCTCTACTTCTTTGCCGGCAATCAGATCCTGCAGATCCTTCTGGAACTGGTCCACATCCAAGGCCTCCAGAGCCTCAAAATTAGGTTCTCCGAACTCATCCAAGGGGGTATCTTCCCGGTTCTTAAAATAATTATCCACAGAAATCAAATGGGGCTGCATCCCCTCTGCCCGCAGCTGAATGCATAATTTTTTAGAAAATGTAGTCTTTCCTGAAGAAGAAGGTCCCGCCACCAATACCACTTTAACTGCCTCTTGAGAAGAAATCTCCTGAGCAATGTTGGAAATATGCTTGGCATGCAGGGCTTCAGAAGTATACACCAGTTCCCGCAGCTTACCGGCAGAAATCTGCTCATTTAATGCACCAATATCGGCCACATGCAGAATACGGCTCCAATCCCTGGACTGCTGGAACACCTCAAATAACTTGGGCAGCGGCCGGAAGGGCTGGACCTCATGGGGATATTTGCGAGTGGGCATCAACAGCACCAATCCTTCTTCATAGGGCTGCAAGTCAAAACGTCCCAGCATACTGCTATTGGGCAGCATATATCCATACAAATAGTCCTGATAGCGGCCAAACTGATACATATGAACTACAGAAAATCGTCGATAAGTAAACAGGCGCTGTCTGGCTTTCAAGCTCATTTCCTTTGCCTTTTCCATGGCATCCGGCAGGTCCAGCAGCATCTGCTGAATTCGTTCCGGCTTATCCACCAATTCCCACATACGTGCCTTGATTCTCGCCACCGTGCCCAGTTGACTGGCCTCAAACTCCCGTGAGTTTTCTATTTCGCAATAGATGCCATTTCCCAGGGAATGCTTAACATAAATCCGGGCATCCTCTTCCAACACTTCGGAGGCACTGCGCAAAAACAACATAATCAAACTACGCTGAAAGATTCGATAACCATCCATATGTCCCAGGGTTAGAAAGACCAGATTGGCACTTTCCATGACCGGAACAGATAACTCGGTGATTTTATTATTCACCATGGCCGCCATGACCGGTGAAGAACTCTTCACCACACCGTCCATACGGCTAATCTCTTCCAATGTGGTTCCTGCCGGAACATAAATCTCGCGACCTCCGGTCAGAGTCATTTTTACAGAACTCATTGCACATCCTCCTTTTTATTAGTGTTGATTCCACAGTTTACTGCGGCTTACAAAGTAACAAAGGGGTCTCGGCTGCCCTCAAAGGGGAATACCTGCAGGCTTTCATCCTCCTGCTGCAAAAATTGTGCGATTGCTTCTGCAATCGGAAGCTCCGTAGCATAATGTCCTGCATCCACAATGCTCACATTGCCGGCCAACGCAGCTTCTGCTTCATGATATGTTACATCTCCGGTCAAATAGACATCCGCATCCTGCTGGATTGCGTCCTTAAAAAAGTCCATGCCTTTACCGGTACACAGCGCCACCCGATACACCAATTTGTTGGGATTGCTGCTGATCAATCGTACACTGTCCGTTTCGAACGCCTCTTTTACAAACAGGGCAAAGTCGCGAACATTCATGGAACGGGGCAAAACACCGATTCTGCCCATCCCCACATCCCCCTCTTCTTCAATGGGACATAAGGGTTTTACATGCAGTAATCCTAAACGCTCCGCCGCAATATCATTGGTTCCGCCCAATGCAGCGTCCATATTGGTGTGAGCCGCACAAACAGCCAAACGATTTTCAATAATCTTTAATAGACGTTTTCCGTCCCGATTATTGTCCACAATGGACTTAATCGGGCGAAAAATTAAGGGATGATGGGATACAATCATCTGTGCTCCCACACTAATGGCATAATCCACCACTTTCTCCGTCACATCCAGTGCAGTGACGACGGTATCCACCTGCTGTTGTTCATGACCAATCAACAGCCCACAGTTGTCATAACTCTCCGCCCATGCGGGATTGGCCCAATCTGCCATCCATGCGGTAATCTCTCCTACTGTGCGTCCCATTGTGCCAGCATCCTTTCTCCCCGGCTGATCTTTTGCTGAATTTCTTCGATACGGCCTTTGGTTGTCTCAGAGACAACTTCCTGGGCCATCAGCCCTTGTAATATATGCTTATTCTTTTGAATTTCTTCTGTTAATACGGTAAAAAATACGCTGTCCCGACATTCAAATAGCTTTCGGCCGTATTCGTACTCCTCGGCCCCATAGCTTTCCTGTCCCGGCTGTACCTGCAGGATCGTGTATCGTTTTCCCCGGTCTTCCACCATTTTTTCCTGCACAATTCGGCCGCCACAGCCATGCACCGTCTGGCGCACCCGGAAGATCTCCGACTGGGGCTGTAATACCATGGTGTGATACTGGGTTAACTTGCCCTGTGCATAGGCCCGTTCCACCAAATCCGCCATCAAATGCCCCCCCATACCGGCCATAACGATACACTCCAGTTCCTGAGCCTCAAAAGCATCCAGCCCATTGGACAGGCGCAGACTGATGTGCTGAGACAACCCCTTTTCTTCTATGTG
>JAFUJY010000036.1 GCA_017467985.1 Bacillota bacterium | reverse complement strand
CAAAGGCGATTAACATGGTGAGAAAAAGGAATAATTCCTCGTATGTAATCATGATACCGCCTCCCTTCTATAAGCTTATCCGAAGATAAGCGAAGGTTGGCCAAACCGCCTACCGCTAATGCGAAGCACCTGTAAAATATAGTATACAAGAGTCGGTAATTACTGTCAATAAAGGAAGGAAAAATAAAGTTGAGAAAAATTTTGCCAGTTAATAATTAACGAAAAGTAAATAATACTTGACAATCGTTCTCGCAGGAACTATAATGGTTTCAGCGAGAACGATTTTTTCGAATGTAATGGGAGGCAATTATGGATCAATTTTCAGATGCTCTGGTCGCTGTACAAAAGAGCGGCAGAGTTTTTAATAGACTAATGACGGAGACTGCCCGCACCTTGGGCATGACCAAACCGGAAATGGACATTTTATTGTTTTTACACAATAATCCTCAGTATGATAAAGCTGCGGATATTTCGGAATTGCGCTTTTTAGCCAAATCCTATGTTTCGAAGGCGGTGGACCTGCTGCAGAAGCGGGGGATGCTGGAAGTGCATACCGACGAAAATGACCGTCGTATCATGCGTCTGCGGGTGACAGAGGCGGCTGCACCGGCCCTGGAAAAAGCCAAAGAGACCCAGGTGCAGTTCTTGAAACTCTTATTTGAAGGGGTTACCTGCGAGGAAATCAAGGTGATGCAGGCTATCCATGGAAAAATGATGAAAAATCTGGAGAAGCAGTGAGGCGGGACCGCCCAATCTCTACAGCCGCCTGGCTGCGCAAGCGCAGAACGTCGGCTGTAGAGGTTGGGCGGCTCTCTTATAGTTTTGAAATAAAGGAGTAACATATGGCACAAAATGAATTTCGTTTTTTTGACACACACATCCATTTTACAGAGAATACACCCGTGGATGTATCCGTGGAGTCCTACAAAAAACTCTTCGCTTTAACCGGCGTGGAAAAGGCAGCCTTTTTATCCCTGCCCGGTTCCACCTCAGAAGGCGCCGGTCCAACCCAGAACGTGAAAGCACTGTACTATAAAGATGTTTTTTCACCTAACGGATATGCCTTTGCGGGACTGATACATAACAGAGCCCTGGATGAAGAAGGGCAGAGCCGCAATTTACTGCATCAAGTGGAACGGTATTTTGAAGCCGGCTTCGACGGCCTGAAGATGCTGGAAGGCAAACCCACCATGCGAAAAGCGCTAAGAATTCGATTGACCGATGGGATTTTTGACCGGATGTTTGCATTTCTGGAAGAAAATCATATTCCCATAACGCTCCATAATGCAGACCCGGCCACATTTTGGGACTTGAGCAAGATGACGCCCCACGAGATCTCCCGAGGGTGGTTTTGCGATGCATCCCTTCCCACCAAGGATGAAATGTTTGAAGAAGTGATGACGATTATGGACCGTCACCCCCGTCTGCACCTGACTATGGCCCATTATGGTTTTACCAGCGATGCCCTTGACCAGGCCCAGCGTTTCCTGGACGGATACGAACATACCGCTCTTGATACCACCCCCGGCTGGGAGCAGTATGTGAATATGTACGGGGACATTGCCCACTGGCAGCCCTTCCTGGAAACCCACGCCCACCGGATCAAATACGGTACAGATTCCTATAATGTTTATAACCCGGACGAAAAGGCCATGACCGCAAGACAGCTTCACCAGCCCACGATCATCCGCAACTTCATGCAAGGGTGCGGTGAATATGAGATTTATGGGCATACCTATGGCGGCATCCAGTTAGCATCGGAACTGCTGCAAAAGATATATTATGAAAATGCCAGCAAAGAATATGGCAAGCCCAAGCCCATCAGCAAACAATTTGTGGCAGAGGAAATCGCAGCCAATCGCGCAGAAAAGGAACAGTATGATTTGGCAGTGATTGCAGAGCATTTCGGGGTGTAAGAGATGGAAGAATTTGTTTACGAAACCATCACTGAAATCGACAACAAGGGCGCAACATTAAAGGGCAAAGATGGGATCTTTTATGTAAGTTTTGAAGAATGTGTCCGCAATTATTGTATGGAAAACAACCTGAGCGAGAGTAAATGCATAGCTACAAGAAATGTGGAGGAGCTGACATATACCTTCTTTACAAACCCGAAAAGAAAAGTGGTGTTTAAGCGGGATTTTTGGACTATGGTATATTGTAGAAAAACTGCTACGCAAAGGTTCATGGAGCTGCAGAAGGCTATCGAACAGGCTGAATATAGCAGTAGGGATTTGTCATAAAGGGAGGAGCGCGAGATGATTTGACACTTTTAGAGGTAAGAACCCTTTTATATAAGCATGAGTTGCCTTTTGAAGAAATTATATATTCAAGGAAAGAAGAATTTTTAAAAGAGTACTTCGGATATATTTGCAGCAAAGATACTGAAAATGCCAAGGTGGCTATTCTCATGATTCGTAATGAGAACCATAATAAACATCTGTTGTTGGAATTTAATTTGGAGGGACAGGATTATATTTTTCAGAATTTATATTTTGGTGCTTTTGATTACGAAATGTTTAACTATAATGAGAATATGTTGCCAGTAGACTTAATCAACAATATAAAAACCGTGATGGATGGGAAACAGTACATCATCAATGTTATAAATCTGAAAAAGAAAAAATGGTGCGCCGACGCTCGATTTGTAATCTCAGAGGATCCGGATGAAGATGATTCACTGGGACTTTCTAAAGCGGTAAGAAAGATCGAGCAACCTAAAAGTTGGTTGCAGAAATTGTTAAAAATGCAATATCAGTATGAGATTTATAATTGGAATAATTATAGAGGCATAACCCGATAACTCCACAAAAAAGGCCCATATCCCCTCAACCGACGTTCTGCGCGTAAGCGCAGCAGGCGGTTGAGGAGATATGGGCTTTTTGTAGCGGTTGAGGAGATATGGGCTTTTTGCCTTAAACTCCAAAGGACACATTGGGTGCCACATTTAGATTAATATTCAAATTCCCATTTCTGCATCTCAAAGCATCAATAAACTCTTTAGAATCAAAATCCGGCTTGGGAACGATGGTGAATTTTAGTTCACACAGGGAACCGAAGTCAGCGGTCTTGATGTGATTCAAAGTATAGCGAAGGGTATATTTTTTCAAAATATCGTCGAAGAGTCCAATGTAGTTCATGGTTTCGGGAACCAGGATCTTCAGGTTCATGCGCTGTTCCTTGGGCTGTCCCCAGTGGAAGCGGCGAACCAGCAGAAGTACGGCGCACATAAGCAGGGTAAAGATCAGACCGTAGGCCCAGTAGCCTACGCCGCAGCAGACGCCGATACCCACAGCCATGAAGGTGTAGGCAATGTCCTTGGGGTCGCCGGGGGCGCTGCGGAAGCGGATCAGGGCGAAGGCGCCGCCCACACTGAAGGCGGTGGCGATGTTGGTACCCACCAGCAGGACGATCAGAGCGGTGATCACCGGAAGCATGATCAGAGTGGTGGGAAAGGACGGTGCGTAATCTTCATCCTTATGGGTGATGATGTAGAGAACGCTGGTTAGAAAGCCCAAGGCAATGGCACTGACAAGTAAAATCAAAAAATTACCTAGATTCAGCTCCGTGGCCAGGCTGGTGAATAACAGAGTTTGCAAAGTATCAAGCATGGGAAACCTCCTGAGAAGTAAAGGGATTTTTAGAAGGGTGAGAGGGGACGGGGGGGACCGTCCCACTCTCGAATGGGGGGAAAGGAATCAATTTCTCTTCGAGCCAGGCGTGGTATTCCCGGCCATATTTGGAGAAGGGGGAAGAGAAAAGATTCATATCGCATAGGGCATCTGCCAACCAGGTTGGCAGAGCCGTGGACACCTTCACCTCCATGAGGCGAAAGTTTTCTGGCATAAGTAGGGTGCCGAAGTTGCCGGCGGCGAGATCCACTTGGGTTCGACGTGTAAGAATGTTCCGGTCAAAGGTGAGGCGGAACTCCGGATTGGTTCGGTCGAAGTAGGCGGCCCGCTCATAACTGATGTAAACTGCCGGATGTACCTGATTTTGTTCAAGAAAATAACGGATTTCCCGCAGAACCTGGGTATTCATATAGTCAAGACCTGTGGGGATCTGCTTGGTGTGCAGAAAATCCATGGCCACTTGATATGGGATTTCCGCCCGCCGTTTGGTGACCAGCCCGCCCACTTTCTTTTTCATTTCCAGAAAGACCAGGGCATCGGGACCGGAGGGGACACCGTAACTGCGCATACGCAGTTTTTCCTTATAGTAAGGCTTTGAAAGGGAGTGTCGGATAATCGCAGAATCATCCGTATCATAATAAATATTACAGATGGGATACACCTGACCATTTACGCAAAAACGGTCAGGGTCCATGTGCTCTAAAATCAGAGGTAAAAGTTCATTCATTTGTTCCTGGGTCATGGAGAATTTTTTCTCATAACGGCGGAACGCCTTGAGTGCCATAGAATCGCTCCTTTCCTAATGACATTGTCATTGTATCATGGAAAGCTTTAATTAGTCTTAAAATTCTGTTCAGACTTTTTTAAGTTTCATATGGTATAATGTAAAAAATATGTTATAATGTGTTGGAAAGGAGCCGGAAATATGCGAGTTTTGGTTGTAGAGGATGAGAAGCGGCTGGCGGATGCTTTGGGGGAGATTTTGATTGAAGCCAAATATACGCCGGATGTGGTATATGATGGTGAAGCCGGTTACGATAATGCCAGCAGTGGCATATACGATGTGATTATTCTGGATGTGATGCTGCCCAAGATGGACGGGCTGGAGATTGTAAAGGAACTGCGCAAAAATAAAGTCGCAACACCAGTACTGCTGCTGACTGCCCGGGATAGTATCGAAGATCGGGTGAAGGGACTGGATGCAGGGGCGGATGATTATTTGACCAAGCCTTTTGCGGCCCAGGAGTTGTTGGCACGGGTGCGGGCCATGTCCCGCCGTCAGGGCGAGGTGATTCTGGATGAGCTGACTTTTGGGGATTTGACCTTAACGCTGTCAGCCTATACCCTGTGCCGGGGAGACAAGTCCGTTCACCTGGGAGTGAAGGAATTTGATGTGATGCGGATGCTGATGTCGGCACCGAAGGCCATCATTCCCAAAGAAGAACTGATTTTAAAAATCTGGGGGACGGAGTCCGGTGCGGAGGATAATAATGTGGAAGTCTATATTTCCTTCCTGCGTAAAAAAATCTTTTTCCTGGGTTCCAAAGTGGAGATTGCCACCATGCGAAAAGTAGGGTATTATCTGAAGGAGAAGGAAGCATGATCCGGCGGCTGCGATGGAAGTTTGTACTGATTAATATGAGTCTGGTGGCGATTGTTTTTATCATATTATTAGGAACAATCTACGCCACCACCCGGGCGAACCTGCAGGAAGAAGTGGAAAAATCCATGCAGAAGACCCTGGAGCGGGGAAAGTTTATCATGCCGGAACTGCAGATTGGTGATATATTTGCGGGGAAGGGGCCGGGTATGCGAGAAGATCGACCGGTGGATACCAGTGCGCTCACATCTTTTTTGATTCGGCGGACGATGGAGGGCGAACTGATTCAGGAGGGTAAGTTTGTAACCATTTCGGATAGTTCCGTTCTGGAAGAGTTGGTGCAATTGATTGATGATGATAACAAACAGCTGGGT